>CAYZSD010000057.1:5364-19856 GCA_964481075.1 uncultured Rikenellaceae bacterium
TGGTACCGCTGCCCGAGGTGTAGTCAACCACCTGATCGGTTGTACCTGTCTCCAGTGTCAACTGGGGTGTACCGCCTACGGTTACTGCTTCAGAGAAGGTTACAGTAATGTTGATAATTGCACCTGCCTTGTAGCTACCGTTGGCAGTAGAAGATGACACGTTAATCACTGTAGGTTGAGTGGCATTAATAATTATATCCTTGTTTGCCCCAAGAGAACCAACTTCACCAGGTTGAAACAAAGAACGGTTGGCTGAGTTTCCTGCTGCGTCCTTAATTGAACCGTTGTTTAGCCTTAAAGAGTTGGTACTCTTATAGTCCAAATCGCTACTCATGTCTCCTCCAACAATTGTGTATCTGAATGTTAATGAAATTGAACCTGTTCCGCTAATATAATCTGCCAGCCTATCTACTGTTCCTGTCTCCAATTGAAGTTGAGGTGTTCCTGTAACATCAACATTTTCGTTGAAAGTAACAACCACATCAATGGTTTGCCCAGATGTATAAGGGCCATTGTCGTTTGTAGCTGTAACATTTGTTATATATGGTACTACACCATCGATAACGATGTTTGCATTATCGGCAAGAGAATTTCCGCCACCAAGGGCAGGGAGTTCTAATTCGGCTTCATTTCCAGCTCTATCCAAAATTGTACCCAAGTTTAATTCCAACGAGTTGATATCAAAATACTCAAGAGGGTCAAACTCATCGCCAGCCTGAACTCTGTACCTAAAAGATATCGAGTCGGTGCTATTCCCAGAACGGTAAACAGCATACTTGCCAACATCGAGTTTTATTCTGGGAGAACCTGTGATTAATACGCTTTCGCTAAACTCAACAATAATATCGATGTTTTGATTTAAGCCATACAAATCATCGGGTGTAGATGCGCTAACAGAAAGAACAGTAGGAACTTCCGTATCGATAACGATATTCTTGTTTTTACCTAACGAACCTCTTTCACCAGGAGTAGCCAAAGTTAAAACAGCAACATTGTCTGCTGCATCAAGTATTGTTCCACCATCAAGGGCAAGCGCACTTGTGTTGAGGTAGTCAAGCTTTGAAGCTTCATCGCCTGCCTGCACCGTGTATTTGAAAAGTAGGGTGCTGGTTCCATCACCAGAATGGTAGTTTGCAGTTCTATCGGTTAATCCTGTTTCAAGGGTTAACTTAGGAACTCCTGTAACATCAACAGCTTCGGAGAATTCAATTGTGATGTCAATAACGCTACCAGCTTTGTATGATCCATTATTATTGGTAGAAGTAACATTAACAACCTCTGGAGCAACTGCATCGATAATAATGTTCTTGTTATGACCAAGTGAGTTTACTGCTCCAGGCACTGGAAGTGTGAGACTGGCATTATTACCATTTAAATCCTTTATTGTTCCACCATTGAGATATAGAGAATTGGCGGTTTTGTAATCCAAATCAGGGTTCTCGTCGCCAGGCTGAACAGCGTATGAAAATCTTAGTGTATTTGAGCCTGTACCACTAGAATAGTCTGCAAACCTATCGGTATCACCTGTTTCGAGAAGAAGTCGAGGAACACCCACAACGTTAACTGCTTCAGAAAAAACAACATCGATGGTAATTGTGTTTGGCGAATTATAAATATCATCGTCTATTGTTGATGTAACAGAGGAAACAGTGGGAATAACACCATCGACAACGATATTTTTATTTGCAAACAAAGAGTTAGCCTCAGCTGGTTCTGCTAAAGTAAGAGTAGCAGTATTCCCGGCTTTATCTTTGATTGTACCTTCATTAAGTTCCAATGAGGTGTTTGCAACATAATCAAGTCTTGCACTATTATCGCCCGATTGAACCTTGTACCTGAACGACAGGGTATTTGAACCGCTTCCTGTACGGTATGTGGCATACCTGTCAACTGTCCCGGTTTCCAATAGGATACGTGGGATGCCCGTAACCCAAACCGCCTCGTTGAACTCAACTGTAATGTCTATGATGTTCCCTAAAATGTAGGTACCGTTGTTATTAGGAGAACTTACTGTAGAAACTGTGGAAGCCTGAGTGTCAATCACAATGCTTCTTGTTCCTGACAAAGAGCGGGGGGTGCCTGGTTCTGGAAGTCCTAATACAGCGTTGTTGGTAGCTGCATCGGAAATAGTACCTCCATCAAGGTCAAGCGAACTTGTGGCGGTGTAATCGAGGGGGTTTGCCATATCGCCCAAGGCCACAGTATAACGAAACACAAGAGTTGAAGATCCAGTTCCGGAAAGGTAACTTGCGTCTCT
Source organism: uncultured Rikenellaceae bacterium (assembly GCA_964481075.1). Lineage (GTDB taxonomy): Bacteria > Bacteroidota > Bacteroidia > Bacteroidales > Tenuifilaceae > MWFE01. The sequence continues at coordinate 7,622 of CAYZSD010000057.1, forward strand.
ATCAATAGTTCCTGTTTCAAGGGTAAGTATTGGTGTTCCAGTAACATTAACATTTTCAGAGAAGTTAATGGTAATGTCAATGTTTTCGCCTTGCTTATAGCTACCATTACTGTTAAGCGATGAAACGCTTATGATGGTTGGAGCTTCTGCATCAATGGCTATGTTTTTGTTTGCACCCAACGAGCCTGTTGCACCTGGTTGGGGTAGTGTACGAACGGCGGGATTTCCAGCGAGGTCGAGGATTGTGCCGTCGTTGAGTTCGAGTGAAGAGGTTTTCTTATAATCTAATTTACTGGTAAGGTCTCCAGAGGTGATTACATAGTTGAAAGTGAGGGTTGAAGTTCCAGTGCCACTCGAATAAGTTGCATATCTATCGATGGTGCCCGTTTCAAGGAGAAGCTGAGGGGACCCAGTAATAGCAACTGCTTCGGAAAATGTTATGTTAATTGCAATAGTTCCAGAAGAATAGATCCCATTCCCATTGCTAGAAGTTACATTTGAAACTGTAGGCTTAACAGCATCAACATAAATGTTTTTATTGCCTGATAGAGAATTAGCTGCTCCAGGTGTAGGAAGAGTTAAGTTGGCGTTTACCAAAGCGGCATTTCGAATTGTTCCTCCGTTAAGATCAAGTGCAGAAGTGGAGGTGTAATCTAAATCGGCACTAAAATCGTTTGGTTTTACTATGTACCTAAAAATTAGAGTTCCTGACCCAGACCCGCTCAGATAGGAGGCAAAACGGGAGTTCATGCCTACTTGTAGCCATAACCTTGGCGTACCCGTAACATTAACATTTTCGCTAAAAACTACAGAAATACTTACAACATCGCCTGCTTTATAGTAACCATTACCAGACGTTGAGGTAACATCGGTTACTGTCGATTGCCCTAAAAGATTTAAGGTTCCAAGCACCAACAGTAAAATGATTTGTAATGTTGTTCTCATGGTATATGTGATTAAATTTAACAATAATATCATGTGCAATCAGTAAAAAAAAGCTATAATCTTCCAAAACTAATTGTAAAGGTACATAATAATAATAACTACCAACCTTTTTGGGTTAAGTTTTTAAAAAAATTTTACCAATGGAATAAAAAAGATGATTAAGGCGAACTACTGGGTGATAGGAAGTGTAAAATTAAAGACTGTTCCTTTGCCTAACTTGCTCATTACCGAAATTTGACCCCCATTCTTTTCGATAAACTCTTTGCAAACAATTAGTCCAAGACCTGTACCTTTCTCATCGTTTGTACCAACTGTTGAAAAGCTTTCTTCTATCTTAAATAGTTTTCCAACTGTTTCAGGGCTCATACCAATCCCGTTATCCAGAATACTAACAGTAACATGGCTGTTACTTTGCCTAGCACTAATAATAACTTGCCCTCCTGATTGAGTAAACTTAATGGCATTCGAAAGGAGGTTTCTCAGAACAGTCGATATGGTTTCGGAGTCGGCAAAAACCTTTATTTCGTTTTGGATTTGGTTTAACAGTGAGATACCCTTTGCATTTGCTTGAACCGAAAGTAAATCAACGGCTTCGGTTGCCAGATTGGCAAGGTTGAGGGTGGATGGTTCAAGTTTTAATCGTCCTGTTTGACACCTTGACCATTTGAGGAGGTTTTCGATAAGAGCTAAAAGCTTGTGAGAAGAGATGTGAACCATATTGCTATACTCAGCAACTTCGGTAGGATTCAATTCATCGGCTTGCCTGGTAAGCACTTCTGTTAATCCTACAAGAGCCGTGAAGGGGCTTCTGAGGTCATGGGCTATTATTGAGAAAAGCTTATCCTTGGTTTGAACCAAGAGCCTTAGATTATCTTCTGAGGCCATAAGCTTTTCATTTATCTGTTTGAGGTAAGAGTTTTGTGTTTCAATTCGACTCTTTTGATCCTCAATCTCCGAATTTTTTTCAATAAGCAGCGTATTTGCCTCCTTGATGCAATCGGTAAGGTTTGCAAGCTCCTCCTTCTGCTCCATAATGGTAGCCGTTCTTTGGTTGACCATCTCCTCAAGGTTTTCATAGAAGTCCTTAAGCTTCTCTCCCATGAGGTTGAACCCATTGGCTACGCTCTCAAATTCATCCCTTGATTTGATATTTATCCTCACATCCAAATCCTTCTCGGCAATTCGATGAATTCCATAGTCAATTCTTTTTATCTTATTCACCACGAATAGCTCAAGCAAAAAGGGGATAGTAATGAGAATCAGCAAGATAGAAACAATTGAGATAATTATCGTTATGCGGGTGAAGGATTTCTTGAACTCGAGCAGCTCGTTTTCGTAAACCTCGAGGCAGGCAAGGCCGACTGGCTTTTCGTTTGAGTTGCGAATAACAGCAATTGCTGTAACGAATCTACCATAAATGCTTTCAGTAAGATTAAAACTAACATAATCCTTTCCTTCAGCAAGTATCTGCTTGTAGAGCTGAATATTTTCAGGTGTTTCCTCGAAATAATCGCCTGGAATGGTTAGCGCTTCACCCTGTAATGAGAGGGACAAATAGGCGTCAATCATTAGGTCATTCACCTCTATAATCCTATTGATTCCTCTGTTTTCCTCATTAAGTATTGATGATCCAATTTTTACGTAGAATAACCCATTTGAGAATATTTCGGCAAGGAACTTTTCGTTTACAGTAACAATTATCGACGAATCGGTATTACTTAGCAAAAAAGTCAAAGACTGATTATCTAGCCTAAAATTCAATTTGTTAGGGTATTTCTTTTGCTTATACTTGAAGAAAGCATGATTAAGTGAGTCGATGTTGATTTCAACAGCAAACTTTTCCGATTCTATCCAGAACTTGTTATTCTCCGAAATGTCTCCATCGAGGCAATAAACAAACTTACCCTCAGTGCTATCGTAATTTATTGTATATAAGTATGTTATTGGGTCGTAGTAGGTTTTTAGGTTGTTCAGATATTTTTGGTAGCGTTTATACTCCAAATGCTGGGTTGCCTCGGGGGTTGTGAAACTGAAATGTATATCACCATCTATACTCCCTGCTATGGCTTTAACCAGAGTAAACTTGTTGTTAATGAAGCTATCGTAAACTTTTTTGTATGATACCTTGTAAATTGAGTAGGCTAAGTTGACAAGCACTGCAAGGCTTAAGCCTGCAATGAATAGCATTAGCTTCCAACGAATTGATAGCTTCATCTTGATAATGTTAATACAACAAATATACTAAAGAAAGATTATTCTTGTTCAATTCAAGACGATGGTTGGGAATAAAAAAAATGTGATCTATATAACCCTTAGTGACCGACAAAACCTTTAAAGCAATTTTCTTAAAGCATTCAACTTTAGGATATCCTTGAGAACCTTGTCGGGTTCGTCGAACATGTAGGTAAGCATCATGGAAGCAATAATATATGGCTTATATCCAGCCTCTTGGTAGGTTAGCAAGCGATACTTATCGAAAACCTCGGCGCTTACTTCACCATTCTTGCACGATACGTTGGAAATATCGGCAGGGAGGCAGTGCATGTAAAGGGCATCGGAGTTTTTGGTTAGCTTCATCTTGCTCTCGTTATACTCCCAGTTCATGAAGTTTGCATTGTGGGCGAGGCATTCCTTTTCGAGTTCCACTAGTCCTTGCTTGTCGGCCTTTTTGAGTAGTTCTGTACGTTGCTCCATAACCTTATAGGGAGCCCAACTTTTAGGATAAACAATATCGGCACCTACCATTGCGTCCTCCATTGAGTTGGAGACAATAAAACTTCCCCCACTCTGCTTGGCACTCTCGTGTGCTTGGTTAACAATTTCGGGAATAAGCTCATATCCCTGGGGATAGGCAAGCTCAACGTTCATCCCGAAACGGGTCATGAGGGCAATAATGCCTTGAGGAACAGAGAGAGGTTTCCCGTAACTTGGAGAGTATGCCCAGCTCATCACAATTTTCTTCCCACGAAGTTTTTCAAGGGAACCAAAATGATTGCGAAGGTGCAGAAGGTCGCACATCGATTGGGTGGGATGATCCATGTCGCATTGCAGGTTGACAATACCAGGGCGAACAGGAAGAACCCCATTGGCGTAACCCTCGTCGAGTGATGCTGCCACCTCGCGCATGTATCGGTTGCCCTCGCCAAGATACATATCGTCGCGAATACCGATGAAATCGGTAAGGAACGATATCATCTGTGCTGTTTCACGCACTGTTTCTCCATGCGAAATCTGTGACTTCTCCTCGTCCATATCCTGAACTGCGAGACCTAACAGGTTACATGCAGAAGCGAACGAGAAGCGGGTTCTGGTCGATTTATCCCTAAAAATGGAGACCGCCAAACCCGAGTCGAAAATCCTCGGTGAAATATTCTGGCTTCTCATCTCCTTAAGGATATCGGCAATTTCAAGAACAGCAATTAGATCGTTGTAAGATTTCTCCCATGTTAGCAGAAAATCTTTCTGGAAAAGGTTGGTTTTCAATTCACCAAGTGCTTCGATACGTTTTTTTAGTTTCATGTTGGGTTATCGGTTATCGGTTATCTGTTGTCCGGTTGTTAGGTAAAGATGAGCTATATTTCATAGGCAAATGCTGCATAGAATGCCGAAGCTGCAACAAGGTCGCTAATAGGAACCTTCTCATTAGGGGCATGGGCAAGAACCTCGTTTCCGGGGCCAAAGCCAATTGTTGGTATGCCATGCAAGCCATTTAGGGCAATTCCATTTGTGGAGAAAGTCCATTTATCGATTTTTGGTTTTCGATTGAAAAGTTTCTGAAAAGTGCTCACACCAGCTTGAACAATTGGTTGATCTTCTTCAATTTTCCATGTAGGGTAATACTTCTCCATTCCATATTTTAGGCCTGTAAACGAGGTTTCGGAGTAATGTAAAACCTCTACCTTAGCGTTCATTCCCTCAAGCAGGGCCTCAACCTCTTTCACCGCCGACTCCTTGGTTTCGCCCCAAGTTAAGCGCCTATCTAAATGGATACGAGCATAATCGGCTACAGCACAAAGGGATGGACTTCCTGAAATAATTTCGGAAATGGTAACACTTCCCTTGCCAAGAAACTCGTCAAACTTAAGGCGTTGGTTAAGTTTCTCGATTTCGAGAGCCACCTTTGATGCCATGTAAATGGCATTATTTCCCCTTTCAGGAGCAGAGCCATGCGAGGATAATCCATAAAAATGGACATGCATCTCCATTCTTCCTCGGTGACCACGATAGATATTGAGGTTTGTTGGTTCGGTACTAATCGCAAAATCGGGTTTAATCCCCTCTTCCTCAATTATATACTTCCAACATAATCCATCACAATCCTCTTCGATAACACTACCAACGAAGTAGATGGTAAGATCCCTATCGAAACCCAATTCCTTTAGAATTCTGCCTGATGTAACAAAGGCAGCGGGGCCACCTTTCTGATCAACTGTACCCCGACCCAGAACAAAACCATCTTTTACTTCACCTCCCAGTGGATCGAAGGTCCAGTTCTCGGGCAGGCCAATATCAACGGTGTCCATGTGGCCGTCGATGGCTAAAATACGCTTACCTCTACCAATCCGACCTATAACATTTCCAAGACCATCCATACGAACTTCATCGAATCCTGCTTCCTCCATCTGCCGTTTCAGTTCAAGCTGAACGTCCCTTTCTCCCAGACTAAGTGATTTGTTCCTGACAAGCTTCGAAAGGTTGTTTGCTGTATAATCGCTGTACTGTGCTGCAAGGCGATTAATCTGATTGTGAAGACTATCCATGTGAAAAAGGTTTATTTTATTCTGCTAAAGTTATTCTTTTTCTGAATATGAAAAATAAATACGATAAATCTTTGAAGGTGTTGCTAGCGAAAAATCCTTTCCCTGTTCAAAAAACTCTGGTACTCCCTTGCATTTCGGTTGTGTTCGGTGAGAGTTTTGGCAAAGGCATGATAACCAGAGTAATCTGGTCGTGCACAGAAATAAAGATATTGATGCCGTTCGAAGTTTAAAACCGCGTCAATTGAGGCTATGCTAGGTGCATTAATAGGCCCTGGGGGTAGCCCTCGATGCTTATAGGTGTTGTAAGGCGAATCGACCTGAAGATGTCTTGTGAGAATACGTCGAATGCCAAAATCGCCAAGGGCAAATTTGACGGTAGGATCGGCTTGCAGGGGCATCCTACGGTGAAGCCTATTCATGTAAACTCCTGCAACTCTTTTTAGTTCATCGTGTTTGAGAGTTTCCTCCTGTACAATAGATGCAAGAATTGACACTTCAACCATCGACAAACCAATTTCTTCAGCACGCTTTCTCCGTTGCTCATTCCAAAAAACATTGTACTCCCTTTTTATCCTATCGAAGAACCCGTTGCTGGAAGTATTCCAAAAAAATTCGTAGGTATTGGGGACAAACATTGCAATGAAAGTTTGTGCTGAAAACCCATATAATGAAGCAATTGAATCGGTTGAGAATGCAGCTACGATTTCAACTGAGTCGGCCTCGATTTGCCTTGAAACGCGCTGTGCAAGCTGAGCTGGGGTTCGAAAACTTGTAAATGTAAGCCTCACAGGCGACTGAAGCCCGGCACGAAGTGTGGCGATTAGCTGCTTATTCGACATCCGATTTTTAAGCTCGTACCTACCCGGTTTAATACTTTGTGGGTAGCCCAAACGGGAAGAGGCAACCTTAAATGCAGAAAAATCGTCAATACATCCAGAACTTTCGATTATTTCAAGTACATCGTTGTAGCTTGAGCCAGTAGGAATTTGAATAAAAACCCTTTGTTGCTCTATGACAACAACATTAGGAGAGTAAAGTATGGAATAAACCCTATACCCATATACAACCACCAAACTGAGAAGGGTGAGAAAAATAGCTGACATTGCTGTCAGGAAAATCTTAAAAACTTTTGAATTAATGCTTTGCATCGAAATGTTGGATAAAAATCAGTAACTGAAAGAAACTTTTTTGGCAAAAATATATAATTGACATGAACCAACATAAAGAATAATTATACTTTTACATTCTTTAAAACTTTGATAGGATGAAAAGAATAATACTGTTTGAGCTACTTATTGCTTACTTCGTTCTTTTAACTTTTCCCACAAAAGCTCAGTTTTCCATTGATGGGCAGTTTCGTACACGTGCCGAATACCGCGATGGTTATCGTAGCATAGCTACTGAATCAAACCATCCAGTTCCAATTGTTCTTCAAAGAAGCAGGTTATTTTTCAATCATAAAGAGGATAATTTATCATTTCGTTTCAGTGGACAGGATGCACGGGTATGGGGCCAAAATGTAACGAACATGCCTGCAAATACACCACATATTTATGAAGCATGGGCAAAATGGGAGTTTCTACCTAGATTTTCAGTGAAAATGGGTAGGCAAGAGCTTCGATACGATGACCAACGCCTTATTTCAATCAGAAATTTTGGATTGACTGGAGCAACTTACGATGCTGCACTTTTTGCATACGAGAATGAAGAGACAAAGACATCGTTTCACCTTGGAACAATGATAAATAACTTAACGCAAGATAACTTTCTTTCCTATTACAGCACATCGCACTTTAAATACATAACCTTCCTTTGGGGTGCTTTAACTTTTAGTGATTTTTTAAGTATTAACTTCCTGAATATTTTCGATTTATCACAAAACCCACTCAAACCAGAGGTCATGTTCGGGAGGAACACAGTTGGTGGTAATGTAATTATTAACTCCAGCAATCGTGTGGGAGGTAGAATTGGGGGTTACTATCAATTCGGGAAAACTTGGCTTGATATACCAGAATTCCCTGATAAAAGTCCTAGTGTCAGCGCATTCAATGCAAATGCAACAGCTTGGGTTAAACCGATTGAAGACCTAAAGATTTGGCTTTGTATGGATGTTTACTCTGGGCACGATTGGTCAAGCAATTCAAAAACTTTTGGGGCTTTCAATAGGCTTCTGGCAGCAGGTCACGCGCATTTAGGCTTCATGGATTACTTCACAACCATGCAGCTGAGTGAGGTGAAGTATGCTGGATTTGTGGATCATATCGCTGGATTTGAGTATTCATTTTCTTCGAAGGCTAGCTTTATGTCGAAGGTACACTACTTTAACATGAGAAAAACCTTCTTGCCCGACAACTCTGCACAAGGATACGAAGAGGTAAACAAGTATCTTGGAACGGAGGTTGATTTTATTTTCAGCTACAAGGTTTCGAAGTGCTTAGTCATAGAAAGCGCATGGATGTTTATTCTTCCTTCGGAAACCCTTGAAAAGTTAAAATCGAGCGTTGATACTCAGTTCTCCCATTGGGGTTACATATCCCTACTATTCACCCCAAACTTTTTCAAATACTCAAAACCTGTATCGGAATAAAAAAGGTGACAGCTTATTAAACATTTATGGAATAAAAACGTTATTGAATTGAAACGTTATTATTGCAAATGATTCAAGAAATACTTGTAATTCTATCAATAACTGGAGCAGTAGTTTACATAATCTGTTCAATTTTTAGGGTTGTCCAACAATCAAGAATTGAGTCGGAAACCTATTGTAACGGATGCTCATTAGAAGGTTGTAAAACAACTCTAAAGGATAGGAGGAAACAACCTTCAGTAAAAATATAGCTATCTTTGTGGCATGAAAACTGCTAAACAAATATTTGCCATTCTACTCAGCTCATACCTGCTAATCACCTTGAGCGGGTTTAGCATTTTTTATCATTACTGTAGCTGTCAAAGCGTGGCAACCACATCGTTGCTGTATGAATATAGCTGTTGCCAAACAGAAAAGAATATTGAGCAATCATGCTGTACACAAACAAAAACATGTTGCGAAAACCCATGTGATAGCTGTGGTTGTGAAACCGAAGTAAAAACCTACAAAGTAAACGACACGCTTCCCTCGTCGGGGAAGTATAGAATGGTTGTCCCAACCTTAAGGCTTTACCTTGCGGCTACTTTCAACCTACAATTCGATTTCATACCAAAGGACAGCAACCCAACTAGCTGTATTATTTCTGACGATATATCTCCTCAAAAATCTGGTAAGCAGCTCATAATTCTTCAGAATAAGCTTAAAATCCCCTACCTTATTTCATAGCAATTGTTTTAGCTATTATGAATTGCTAAGATTTTTCGAACTGTTTGGAGGTTTTTCCAATTACATTGAAAAATCTGGCAATTTAAAATCAATAATCAATCTTTTTATCACATTGCCATGAAAACAATATTAATTATATTCATACTAATTATCAACTCATTAATCCATGTTAAGGGTCAATGGATTGAAGGGTTTATTTATGAGAAGAAGCAACAGGACGAAGCTATTCCATTGGCTGGTGCCAACGTGGTATGGCTTGGAACAACTATTGGGACATCGACTAATCAGGAGGGTTACTTCAAGGTTGAGCGACCTAAAGGAAACGAAAGGCTCCTGGTTAGCTTTATTGTTTTTGGAACTGATACATTAACCATACCAACAGAACAAAGCTTCCTGAGACACACCATGCAAACAAGCCTGTCGCTTGACGAGGTAACCATAAAAGGCATGGCCCCAGGAGCCCACTTCGACAGGCTAAATCCTGTGCAAACCCAGATAGTTACCAGACAAGAGCTGAATCGTGCCGCTTGCTGTAACCTTTCCGAGAGCTTCGAAACCAACGCTTCTGTTGATGTGTCGTATAGCGATGCCATAACAGGTGCTAAACAAATCCAACTACTTGGTCTTGCTGGAACATATAGCCAAATACAGGTTGAAAATATACCTGCACTAAGAGGCCTTTCATCAACCTACGGGTTGAGCCATGTGCCAGGTTCATGGATGGAGTCGATACAAATATCGAAGGGAACGGCTTCGGTAGCAAATGGTTACGAGAGCATTTCGGGTCAGATAAACGTTGAGTACAAGAAACCCTGGGATGACGAAATGCTTTTTGTGAATGGATATGCAAATAGTTTGGGCATGGCCGAGGCCAATGCCAATCTTAGCTTCTTGCTATCGCCCCGTGTTTCCACAATGGTTTTAGCGCGTGCCGCAAACATGAGCATGGAGGTTGACCACAACCATGATACTTTCCTGGACCATCCAAAGACAAAACAGTACCATTTTCTCAATAGATGGAAATACGATGCCAACGACTTCGAATCGCAGGTTGGTATCAGGTTGCTCGATGAGGAACGGAATTCCGGTCAACTTGCCAGCAATCACGTGATAAACCCTTTTGAAATTGAGATAAACACCCGTCAGTACGAAGGTTTTGCAAAAACTGGCTACATTTTCGATAGGCCAAACACAACTGTCGGGCTAATAACCTCGATCAGTCATCACGAGCAAAAGTCAATCTTTGGAACTTCAACATACAATGGGCTTCAACAAAGCCTTTACTCAAACCTTGTTTTTATTACCTATCTTGGACGAACAAACCACACCATAAAAACTGGTGTAAGCTTCGTTCACGACAGCTACAAGGAAACCCTAAATTCGTTGAATACCGAGAGGAAAGAAACAGTTCCCGGTGCATATTTGGAGTACTCCTACAAATGGCTTGACAAGCTAACATTTCTCGCTGGCTCAAGAATTGATAATCACAGCCTATTTGGTAATCTTTTCACACCACGAATGCATGTTTGTTACACTCCAATCAAACAGATTAATATCAGGGCGAGTGCTGGAAAAGGGTTCAAAAGTTCAAATGTGATTGCCGAAAATATGTACCTTTTAGCAAGCACAAAAAACCTGATTTTTCTTGAAGATATTAGAATTGAAGAAGCGTGGACAATTGGTTTAAACCTGATTCAAAGGTACAGGGTATTTGACAGGGAACTAACTATAAGCACCGATTTCTACAGAACAGATTTCATAAATCAGCTTATAGTTGACATGGATAAAGATCCATTCAACGTGTATTTTTACAATCTTAAAGGAGAGTCATTTTCAAATAATTTTCAGCTAGAGGCCAGCTATTCTCCTCTTGAAAGGTTCGATGTAACTTTAGCCTACCGATTGAATGATGTAAAAAGCACAATAAATGGTAAACTGGTAACAAAGCCGTTGGTGAGTCGCTACAAAGGTTTTATATCAACAAGTTATAAAACACCTACACGACTTTGGCAGTTCGACTATACCATTCATCTTAATGGAGGTGGTAGGCTTCCAGAAACGAATCATCTTCCTTTGGAAATGCAACGAGGTGAAACCTTTCCTGCTTTCATCACAATGAACCTTCAGGTTTCAAGAAACCTAAAAAAATGGGACACCTACATTGGTGTTGAAAATCTGACCGGTTTCACCCAGCAGGATCCAATAATTTTTGCGCATAATCCTTACAGTCCGTTTTTCGATGCCTCTATGATATGGGGTCCATTAAATGGAAGGAAGATATATATTGGGTTTCGGTATCTTTTGGAAAGAAACTAGGAGTTTGTCCTTTCACACTTATTAAGAAATAATTTTTAAACTAAAAGCTTTTAGACTTGTTATATATTCACTAATAAAATGAAAACAATGAGAACAATGAGAACAATTTCAGCATTTGCTATCACTCTGCTCTTCTTCGCTGGTTTGACAAACGAAGCGAAAGCGCAGAAACCTTCAAATGATAAGGTAGTAACCATTGAGGCTTCGATGACTTGCGATGGTTGTAAAAAATCGATTGAGAATAAACTTGCTAAGGAGAAGGGTGTGAAATCGGTTGTTGCCGATTCAAAAACCAAATTAGTTGTTGTAACTTACGATGAGACAAAAACGAACGATGCAGCTCTGGTGAAAAGCATTGAGAAAATGGGCTACAATGCAAAAGTAGCCGATCCAAATGAGAAGAAGGCTGGTGATGCAGCAAAAAAATCTGGTGGAGGTTGTTAAACCGAGTTTAACTAATCATTCTGTAAGTAATATTTCCTAAGTTTTTTTTCCTTAACGAGGTTGTCCTTTAAAATGGGTGACCTCGTTTTGATTTTATAAAATTATCACGAGGTACCGACAAAACATTCAGGATATTATTAGATTGCCTTTGTTCCTCCTGTTGCTTGTGAGTTCGCTGCGCTAAGTTCGGCGAGCTAAAGATTCTTCGCTTCTCCGCCATTTGGCGGATTCGCTCTGAATGACAGGCATATGCTTTTTAAATGAATGCGGAAGGTGGCTGTCTAAAAAGTCTTTTTCATCTGATTTTCAAACTTATCCCTTCACATTAGACTTTTTTGACAGCCATCTTCCAGTAAATATCATATAAACACCTGTCATTCTGAACTTACCTGCGGCAAGCAGGCGAAGTGAAGAACCGATCCGCCAACTGGCAGAGAGTTCACCGAAGGTAATCTTT
>CAYZSD010000058.1:0-19081 GCA_964481075.1 uncultured Rikenellaceae bacterium
AAATCAAGTGGTTTGCTATCGTTCTTTTTTTAACCCTTATTTCTGGTTGTATCGAGTATGTTGACAACCCTCCCAAGGGCGAACCTAAGCTGGTTGTCTATTCCTTCATCACTCCCAGCGATACCATTAAGGTTTCTGTCAGAAAATCAATTCCTCTTTACCAGGCTCCTCAACCAGCATTCTGGGACGATTACTACCCTCCCATTCCCGATGCTACAGTAACAATTAGAAACACCGCTTCTAGTCAACTGGTTACAATACCATACAACAACACAAAAAAAATGTATATACTTCTCCCAAGCGAGTATAGCTTAGAGGTGGGCGAAGAGTACGAGCTAAGGGTTAACGCCGATGGGTTGCTGCCTGTTGCAGCCAGAACCATAATCCCAAATGGTTATCCCATTCTCGATGGTAGCATTGACATTAACTCCTTCCAAGGGCAATGGAGCATGCAAACCCAAGTATCCGGAGCTCTAATCGATGAGCCCGGGGTTGAAAACTTTTACAGCATTTTTGTTAGTGTATGGGCTGGTTATGCCTCCGATGAATTAAATGAGGTTTACTACCAGTCAACCATGAGAGAGCTGCTTAGCGATGCCGGTAAGGATGGACAAAGGGTTATTTTTCGCTCAACCCTTTGGGTTGAACAGTGGAACTACATGGATGTCTTCCTCTTGTCGGTCGATGAGAACTACTACCGATTCCATAAAGCATTACAGTTTGGAAGTGGCTTCGATGATCCTTTCAGCGAACCTCGACCCCTTTACACAAACATCGAGGGTGGCCTAGGAATTTTTGCATCATACGTATCAATCACCTACTCCTTTACAAACAGCGTTAGCCCCTTGTAGTGTAATAACAAGTACTGAATGATTGCCCTTGTAATAAAGCACCCTACAAAACTAAGGTTCTATAACGTTTTGTGTGGGATGTTAAAAATTAACTACATCACCAATAATATGTTCATGTATATAGATGTCTCACTTCGTTCGACATGACTTAAACTTTTTTTGGATTAGTGGTGGGGGCGGAGGCGGGAGCGAGCCCTAGGGCCCGCTCCCGCCTCCGCCCCCACCACTCTATATATTTACCAACCTTGTCATGTCGAACGAAGTGAGACATCTATTAGTCTAAACTAAAACAGACTCGGCAATTAGTATAAAAATTCAACATTGTTTCATGCTGTAATCTTAGTTTGAAATTACCCACACAAAATGTTATAGAACCCCAAAATCTTTACTTCATGCAAAACATTTTTATACTATCAAAATAGTCGTTTACAATAATGTTTTCTATTTTTACCAATATTTTTTATCACAAAATTCTAACAATGAGATTATTCTATTTTTCTTTTCTGATATTATTACTATCAGCAACCTCATGTAAAGTTTCAAAGCAAACTTCACAACTAACCGATGATGGAAACGCTGCCTTTCAAATGGCTGATTACCAAAGTGCTTTCAAAAAATACCAGGAAGTAATTTCAATCGCCGAATCAAAAGGGAAGCCAGCATCGGGAGAGGTACTTCAAAATGCAGGTATATCGGCATGGGAACTTGGGCAAACCCAATCGGCCATTGATCTTCTTGAAAAAGCGAAGCAAACCCCCATTGCCAATAGCAGAGCCATTTTTTCATTAGCCAAAGCTTACCAAAAAATTGATAATCTTTCAAGGGAGATAACCAACCTGGAAGAGTATATCAAACGATTTCCCGAAGGGAAAGAAATAGAAGAGGTTAACCTTCAGCTTTTCATTGCCTACGTTGAAAGCACCAACTGGTCCTTAGCTGAGGAGCTTTTGCCAAAGCTAACTCCAGGCAACCTGAGCGAGGAGAAAACCATGGTGGCATCCCTGAAGCTAAACCAAGCCCTTGGAAACGATGAAAAGCTTAGGCCTCTGGCGCTTAAGCTACTGAAGGCAAACCCCAATAGCATTGTGGCATTAGAGGTATTGGCAAACAGCTACTATCGGGAGGCTGAGGATAGCTACCAGAAGGAGATGAAGGAATATGAGAAGAACAGGACTAACAAGCAGTACAAACAGCTACTTGCTGCATTGGAGGTAATCAACGAGAATTTCCGAAAATCGCGCGATTACTTCGAGCAGCTTTACAAACTAAACCCTGATCCTCGCTACGCAACCTTTCTTGGAAATATTTATACTCGATTCGAAAACAAACAGAAAGCCGACTACTACTACAAGAAAGCTAAAGAGTAGAAGTTTAAAGGAAAGCATCTATTCCTGGGTAACCAAACTTCTCTTTAGCAACACTTTCTGGGTACACGAAGTATTGCACCAATCCCTCGGCACAAAGCTCGCCACTTGAGTTGTAAAGCTCGGTTTGGATGTCAGCTAGCCGCTTCTTATGCGCAACAACCCATGCCTTCAACCTGATAACACCTTGATTCACATAAACAGGTTTACGGTATCTTATGCTCAACTGCGAGGTTACGCCACTAGCTCCCAAAAGGGTGTAAACCGCCCAACTCGCTATCTCGTCGAGGAGTGTAGCCTGAATTCCCCCATGAAGCACATCCTTATATCCCTGAAAATTTGGGTTTGGAAGCCATTCAGCATGTATAGTGCTTGTTGTCTCATCGAGAAAGAAGCTTAACTTTATTCCAATTGGGTTGGAGGGCGAACAACCTATACAATTGAAGTCATCGCTCATAAGATATGGGTTTTTTATTGGCTTCATAGTTTTTTTGCAATTATAAAGAGTTGTTGTTTTCTGGCAGAGCTAAAATAATACTTATTAAACAACGTTTTAAACACATGTCGATAAACATCTTTTAGTTTAAAGAAAAAAACATTATTATTGCAACAAAATGTTTTTAATATGAGCAAAAAATCACAAAAAACCAAGCAAAAAATACTAAATACTGCTACCGATTTATTCCTAGAAAAGGGAGTTGACCGCGTTGGGGTCAGGGAGATTGCAGCAACAGCAGGGATTAACCTATCGCTGATGAATTACTACTTCCAATCGAAGGAACGGCTCTTCGAGATTATCTTCGATATGTTGGTTAAGGATAAAGCCTTCATGCTAAGAGACATACTGGAGTCTGACCAAACAATCGAGGAAAAGATACGCTCCTACACCCATACCTATATCGACATTCTGCTCGAAAAGCCAATCCTAGTATCCTTTGCTCTTTCGGCAATTCATCGCGATCCCGATAAGATTAAGACAATGGGTTCGGTTCTGGCTCTTTACAATTCCGAGAAGTTTTGCAACCATCTTGCTACGGAAGCAGAAGCGGGTAGAATCCGTAATGTTGACCCTGAACAGCTCTATATTAGCATGATATCAATGATTCTTTTCCCTTTCGCCATAAAAGAACTCATAACAGATAGAAACGGTTTCAGCAACAAACAGTACATCAACTTCATTAAGCAGAGGAAAGAGCACGTAACTGATATACTGCTAGTTTATCTGAAAGTATAGCTGTTCATTCAGCTTTCACTCTTTCCATGCCCTGAGAATATGCTTCTTCCCTGGTGGACCAGGTAAACGCTCAAGCCTGAAACCTACTTGTCTTAGAGCCTCTTTAACGGTTCCCTTCACGCAGTAGGTAACCAAACATCCACCTGACTCTAGCGCTGAGAAAAGCTTTACGAACTGATCCCTCTCCCACATCTCAGGCTGATCGTTGGGTGCAAAAGCATCAAAGAAAATTAGATTGTACTGGTTGATAGGCTTCCATTTGGTGAAATCGCAAACCTCCTTGTGAAGAGTAAAACCATCAAACAGAGAGTGAATCTCATTCCAAGGTAGTTGACAAATCTGTCGCCAAAGAATTGCGGTATCATAAGTTAGTACTTCTTCGTAATTAAGTGATTCATAATCATAATCTTGAAGCGGATATAGTTCCAATGAATGGTATTCTACTATTAAGCTTTTGCTAATGGCTTCATAAGCTGTGAGGGCAACATTCAATCCTGTTCCAAATCCCACCTCCAATACCTTTACAACTCTTTTATTCAAAGCATGAAGCCCTGAACCTATGAAAACATGCTGCGACTCGGCCATTGCCCCGTGTAAAGAATGGTAATGCGCCCCAAATCGTTCAGAGAAAAGGGTTGATGAGCCATCGGCTGTGATGTGGATGGTATGCTTCATGCTAGTTTACAGAATTGTATGAGTACTCAATCTATGTTATAGTCTTTTATAATTTATATAATGCCACAAATTTATGTTTTATTCGAAATAAAAAATCAAGCAATTATTTCAAAAGCCTTACTTTTGGCAAAAACGAAAACGAACTATGCGCCTCGATGTTCTTCTGGTTCAACAGGGATACTTTTCCTCAAGGGAACTTGCAAAGGAAAACATTATACATGGGAATGTGCTTGTCAATGGGCTTATTGCAAAAAAACCATCCATGATTGTTTCAGAGGATGCTCTAATAACGTTAGAAAAGGAGAATACAATCCCCTATGTTAGCAGGGGAGGATTAAAGCTTGAAAAGGCTCTTAAGGAATTCAATATCGACTGCAAAGGGTTAACCGCCCTGGATCTGGGTGCATCAACAGGTGGCTTTACCGATTGCCTTCTAAAACATGGCGTTAGTATTGTTTATGCTGTTGACGTTGGTCATAGCCAGCTCTCACAAATACTGAAGGATGACCACCGCATCATCTCGATTGAAAATACACACGTTAAAGACTTAACTACTTGTATGTTAAACAACTTGCTGTTTGATATTGTGGTAATGGATCTCTCTTTCATTTCTCTCAGCAAGGTGATAGGATTCCTCCCAAAATTTCTGAATGAAAAAGGGGTTGTGATTGCTCTGATAAAACCACAGTTCGAAGTTGGGCCAGCCCATATTGGCAAAGGTGGATTGGTTAAGAATCCAAAGCAGCACATTGTGGCAATCGAGAATGTTTTTTCTTCTGCGAAAGAATTTGGGCTTTTTGCTACTAATTTAACCTATACACTTACCAATGAGGTAAGAAAGAACATTGAATACCTAGCCCTTTTTGAGCAGGTATCCAAGTTCTCCCTAAAAACAAATAATATTGTAGATGAAGCCTTTAGGCTAAATAGCAGGTAGTATCTACTTCAATTCAGAGATAGCCCAGCTGATTCTGTCCAGCGCCTCAACGATCTCGGCCTCTGATGCAGCATAGGAGAAGCGAATGTAGTCGGGTGCGCCAAATGCACTCCCTGGTACAAGGGCAACATGTGCAGTATTAAGGAGATACATTGCTAAATCGGAGGAACTCTCAATTGTACCTTCGTTATGCTTTTTCCCAAGAAGTTCCGACATCTCTGAGAAAACGTAGAATGCCCCCTGAGGCACATTGGTCTTGAAACCAGGAATCTTGCTTAACCTCTCAAGCACAAGGTTACGTCGAAGTTCGAAAGCCTTACACATCATTTTGGGGTAACCTGCATCGGAATTTATCGCGGCAGTGGCTGCCTTCTGTGCAATGGAACTTGCCCCTGAGGTTACCTGACCCTGAAGCTTGTTACATGCCTTGGCAAGCCACTTTGGTCCAGCACAGTAGCCTATTCGCCAACCCGTCATAGCATATCCCTTTGATGTACCATTGATAATCACCACCCTGTCGGCAATATGGTCGAACTGTGCAATACTCTCGTGTTTTCCAATAAAATTGATGTGCTCATAAATCTCGTCGGAAATCACAAAAACGTTGGGGTGCTGGGCAATCACTTCGGCAATTGCGGCCAATTCGGCACGTGTGTAAACGCTACCAGTTGGGTTTGAAGGCGAGCAAAGCAGTAATGCTCTGGTTTTGGGTGTTATTGCATCGGCAAGCTGCTTTGGGGTAATCTTGAAATCACTCTCTATGGTTGTGGGAAGAACTACATTTTTGCCTTCGGCAAGCTTCACAAGTTCAACATAGCTAACCCAATATGGTGCAGGAACAATAACCTCATCGCCATTATTTATAAGGGCTAAAATAACATTTGCGAGCGAATGCTTCGCACCATTTGAAACCACAATCTGGTCGGTTCCGTAGGTCAAGTTATTCTCCCGTTTTAGCTTGGCTGAAATAGCCTCAAGAAGATCGGCAAAACCTGGCACAGGCGAATAGAAGCTAAAGTTGTCGTCAATAGCTTTCTTTGCTGCCTCTTTCACAAAATCGGGGGTATGAAAATCGGGTTCACCCAAGCTGAGGTTGATAACATTAATCCCCTTATTTTTCAAATCTCTACAACGTTGCGACATCGCAAGGGTCTCAGATGCAGCAAGTTTATCTAGTCTGTCGGATACTTTCTCCATGATAACTGAATTTATTCCAAAATAATTCATATCTTTATATATTTAAAGCGTTAAAATTAGGTTTTTATTTTCCGATAAAAAACTGTTAAAAAACAACTCATGGTACTTGAACTACTCAAAATAATTCTACCCGCATTGCTGGTCTTTCTCGCTGGCTATCTTGCAATTGAACGTCTTCTTCGGAATGAAGCCAATCGCAGAAAGGTTGACATTACCATCAGCAGACAGAAAGTTTCAACCCCTATTCGACTGCAAGCTTACGAGCGAATTGTGCTATACCTTGAACGAATTTCGCCCGAATCGCTGCTGCTAAGACTAAACCAACCTGGATTGACTTCGAAGAAACTCCAAGCACTTCTTCTTAGCACAATCCGCGAGGAGTGGGAGCACAACCTCTCGCAACAGCTCTATATCAGTTCAAAAGCCTGGGGACTGGTGAAGAATGCAAAATCGAATGTTATCAAGCTTATCAGCATTTGTGCCGACAAGGTTGACGCCAACGAGTCTGCAATGATCCTCAGCAAGCTTATCCTCGATAACCTCGTGGAAATGGAAAACCACCCCACCGAGAAAGCCATCGAATTCCTCAAAAACGAGGTAAACGAGCTATTCTAGCAACACTCAAAGAACTTCAAGGCAACATCTATATTACACCCTGCTTTTTACTTTCCCTTAATTACATGTTGGTTAACATTTTTTTTGATTCATAAGCTTTTTTTTCTGTATATCTTACTACCTTTGCACGTTTAAATAATTGACTACAATAAACTCAGCGTTTTTGTGTTTATTTAGCAAAAAGTCAAATGATTTCTATGGTACGACTACGATTCAATATTCTGGTTATTGTTCTGATTGTCTTCTCGGCATGCAGTGGTTACAACAAACTTCTTAAAAGCAAGGATTATAGCCTTAAGTACGCCAAGGCTCTTGAGTATTACGAGAAGAAGGATCACTACCGTTATACCACCCTATTCGAACAGCTTGTACCCATTTATAAAGGAACTAAACAAGCCGACACCGTTGAGTTCTACCTTGCAAATGGCTACTATCATCAGGGCGATTTTTTGCTTGCGGGATACTACTACGATAGGTATCGAAAAAATTACCCTCGCAGCGTTTTCACCGAGGAGGCTGAGTACATGTACGCATACTGCTTCTACAAATCATCCCCTCGCCCACTTCTGGATCAGGAAACAAGCTACTCAGCCATTGCTGCGTTCAACGAGTTTATTGTGAAGTACCCCAGAAGCCCAAGAAAAGCAGAGGTCAATGCCATTCTTGTTGAACTTAAAGATAAGCTGGTTGAAAAATCGTTCCTCAGCGCTAAGCTTTATTTCGACATGAAGCAGTACAAAGCGGCCATCACTGCCCTAAAGAATAGTCTTAATACATTTCCCGATACAAAATACAGAGAAGATCACCTTTTCATGATTCTACAAGCCTCCTTTCAATTTGCTGACAATAGCATCCCTAGGCTTCGAAGAGAACGGTTTCAGAATACTTTGGATGAATACTACAACCTATTGGGAGAATTTCCCAAAACAAAATACCTGAAAGAAGCCGAGAGAATTTACGCCTATTCGATTAAAATAACCGAAAATTAATAATATTCTGCCATGGATTTCAAAAAAACAAACGCTCCTCTAACAACATTCACCCAAGACCTTACAAAACTTGATAAGGACACAGAGAACATCTACGAAAGTGTTAGGGTGATTGCTAAACGTGCAAACAAGATCAGCCAGGAGATGAAGCAGGAACTCAACCGAAAGCTTGAGGAGTTTGCCTACTACACCGATAACCTTGAAGAGGTTTTCGAGAATAGGGAGCAAATTGAAATTAGCAAGTTCTACGAGAGGCTTCCAAGACCTGTGCTTATTGCAACCAACGAGTTCCTTAATGATGAACTTTACTTCAGAAAAGAGATAGCCACAGAAGAGACTGAACAACAGTAGTTTATGCTAAAGGGAAAGAACATACTACTGGGTATTACCGGCAGTATCGCTGCCTACAAAGCAGCTTCCCTTACTCGCTTACTGGTAAAGGAGGGTGCAAACGTAAAGGTGATTATGACTCCACTTGCCAAAGAGTTCATAACACCATTAACCCTGGCTACACTTTCGAAGAACCCCATTCTTGTAGATTTCTTCAACCCTGAGAATGGCGACTGGAACAGCCACGTTGACCTAGGTATTTGGGCCGATTTATACCTTATTGCACCTGCCTCTGCAAACACAATAGCAAAAATGGCTTGTGGTGTTGCCGATAATCTTTTGCTAACAACCTATCTATCTGCAAAATGTCCTGTGGTTGTGGCTCCAGCAATGGACCTCGACATGTATCAACATCCTACCACACAGCAAAATATCCGAACGCTCCAAGGCTTCGGAAATAGAATTATTGAAGCAACAACCGGAGAACTAGCCAGTGGCCTTTCCGGAAAAGGAAGAATGGAAGAACCTGAAAATATTGTTGATTACCTTAAAACACTTTTTTCTACTTCAACAAATCTATCTGGAAAGAGAATCCTCGTTACATCAGGGCCAACATACGAACCTATCGATCCCGTAAGGTTTATTGGGAACCATTCTTCTGGCAAAATGGGATATGCAATTGCTTTAGAACTTGCAAACAGAGGTGCAGTAGTTGATTTTATCACTGGCCCAACCAGTTTTATCCCATCCCACTCAAACATTAACATAGTAAAGGTTACAACAGCAACGCAGATGTACGAGGAAGCTTTGGTTGCCTTCCCCACTTGCAATGCAGCAATGCTCGTTGCGGCTGTAGCCGATTTTACACCAAAACATACCTCAGACCAAAAAATAAAACGCAAAGGTGAAAACCTTTTCGTTGAACTCATCCCAACCAAGGATATTGCAAAGGAACTAAGTCAAAGAAAAAGAACCGATCAAGTAATCGTTGGTTTTGCCTTAGAAACAGAGCACGAAGAGCAGAATGCCCACAAAAAACTTGAAGAAAAGAACCTCGACATGATTGTTCTCAACTCCATGAACCACCCTGGGGCTGGATTTGGAGTAGATACCAATAGGATAACAATCATCTCGCGTTCTGAAACTCCCTTGAAATTCGAACTCAAGTCAAAAAGAGAGGTTGCAGAAGATATTGTTTATCAACTTGAAAGATTAATTAAATAGGTTCATTTCATCATAAATCGAAACAGCATGAAATTTATTAGTGCTATAGGATTTACCACCTTTTTACTGCTTTTACCAATGCTTAGCTTCCAACAGGAACTTAGGTGCAATATTCAGGTGAACGCACAAAAGATTCAGGGAACCAACCGACAGATGTTCCAAACGATGCAAACCGCTATTTACGAGTTTGTAAACAACACAAGCTGGACAAACCATGTTTACGGGCAGGACGAACGAATCGAATGCTCCATAATGCTCACCTTAAACGAGCAGATTGGCTCCGATGAGTACAAAGGGACTATTCAGGTACAATCGCGTCGCCCTGTTTATGGTACATCGTATAACACTACCATGCTGAATCTGGTTGACAACAACCTCCACTTCCGGTACACCGAGTTTGAAAAACTCGAATTCAACGAATCGCGCCATACCAGTAATCTTACTGCAATCCTTGCCTATTACGTTTATATTATTCTGGGTTTCGACTACGACTCATTCTCGTATCTAGGTGGTAATGAATTCTTTCAGAAAGCCGAAAGAATTGTTTCCAATGCACAAAGTGCAACCGAAAGGGGCTGGAAAGCTTATGAGGGAAACAGGAAAAACCGCTACTGGCTCGTAGAAAATGCCCTAAACAACAAGTACCGGCCCCTAAGGGAGGTTTACTACCGTTACCATAGGCTTGGCCTTGACAGAATGAGCGATAAGCTGGTTGAAGGAAGGGCCGAAATTGCAGAAGCAATGACAAATATTCAACGTGTTTTTCGCGATAAACCCGACCCCCAGATGTATTACCTTCAGGTATTCTTCGACTCCAAGAACGATGAACTGGTGAACATCTTCAGCGAATCGTTCCCAGCAGAGAAGACGAGGGTTGTAAATATTCTAACCGAGGTTGACAACGCCAACGCTTCAAAGTATAATCGAATCAATAGCGAAGGTGGTGGTCAAGGTTCTGGAGGTAAATAGGTCTCCCTCAATCCCTCCATTTGTCAACATTTTTCCCTAAAACCAATGCTTACACACCTTCATATACAGAACTATGCGCTAATCGATCACCTGGAGATTGATTTCCATGAAGGTTTAAACATTATCACTGGTGAAACGGGTGCTGGCAAGTCAATTCTACTAGGAGCCTTAAGCCTGATACTTGGTCAACGTGCTGAAACAAACGTGCTAAAGGACGACCAAAAGAGCTGCATCGTTGAGGGTACCTTCGATATTAAATTCTACAACCTTCACAACCTCTTTCGAGACAATGACATTGATTACCAAGATATTACCTCAATAAGAAGGCAGGTTAGCCCAAACGGAAAATCCAGAGCATTTATTAACGAAACACCCGTAAACCTTCAGCTCCTCAAGGAGCTGGTTGGCAGTATCATTGATATTCACTCACAGCATGAAAATCTACTTCTTGCAAACAGCACATTCCAACTTAAAGTACTTGATTCATTTGCTGGCACTTTGCAATTACTGAAGGAGTATAAATCATTATTCCTTAGGTATAAGCAGGTTGCTGAGGTGCTAAACCAACTAAAACAACAAGCTGAGAGTGCCAAGTTGGAGCTCGATTACCTCAATTTTCAGCTCACACAGCTAAATGAAGCCAAACCCTTAAGCGGTGAACTTGCTGAACTGGAGGCTCTGCAAAAACAGCTCACCCACGCCGAAGAGATTAAGCAAGCGCTTAACATTGCAAGTCAGGCACTAAACGGTGAAAACGTTTCCTCATTGCTTTTGCTAAAAGAAGTAGAGCACAACCTCAAGAAGATAGCCCCTTTTTTCCATCACTCCCAACCCTTACTAAGTCGCATTGAAGGTTGTCGGATTGAACTAAAAGATATTTCAACCGAAATTGAACTCCACAACGAAAAGGTTCAGGCTAACCCTGAGCAACTCTCTTCGATAAACCAACGTATCGACCTTATCTTTTCACTACTACAGAAGCATAGGGTTAAAAGCGAAGATGAACTCATTGAAATCCATCGTAACCTCCAACATCAAGTGAACGAGATATCAAGCTACGATGAGCAGATTGACATTAAGCGGATAGAACTCGAAGAAATAACCATTGAACTAAGGGGTATCGCTTCTGACCTAAGCAAAAAGCGAAGACAAAGCATTTCCAAACTTGAGGAAAACATTATCAAGCTGTTGAATCAACTTGGAATGCCATACCCTTCGTTTAAGGTTGAGATAAAAGAAGCCGTCGGTTTTCAACCCGATGGTATTGATGCAGTTTCCTTTCTTTTCTCGGCAAACAAGCAAGTGCCTATGCAGGAACTTTCGAGGGTTGCCTCTGGAGGTGAACTTTCGAGGCTAATGCTTAGCCTTAAATCACTACTAGTTAGAGCATTAGATTTACCTACAATAATTTTCGACGAAATAGATACAGGTGTTTCTGGTGAGGTTGCCGATAGGGTTGGTACAATTATCCACAGTATGGCAGCAAATATGCAGGTTATAAACATTACACATTTACCACAAATAGCCTGCAAAGGGATGAACCATTTCCTTGTTTACAAGGAGCAGCTCCAACACACAACCATAACAAGGATTAAGCTATTGAGCAAGGATGAAAGAATCGTTGAGATAGCCAAAATGCTTAGCGGCGAAAAGTTATCGGAAGCGGCACTAACCAATGCTCGACACCTACTTTCGGAAAATTCCGACTGAAAGCAATACCTTCTATTACTTTTTTGAACAAATCTCAAGGGGAATTTGTTTTATTAAGTTGTGAAATAAAAAATTGACAAAATGACGTACAATCTACTTAAAGGAAAAAAGGGAATCATTTTTGGAGCTCTGAATGAGAGCTCAATCGCATGGCACGTTGCTGAGTTGGCTCATCGTGAAGGAGCTGAGCTTATTCTAACCAATACCCCTGTGGCTCTCCGTTTGGGCACCCTGAAAGAGCTATCGAAGAAACTCAACGCTCCTCTCATTCCTGCCGATGCAACAAGTATTGATGACCTTGAAAAGCTCATAACCGAAAGCATGGAGCACTTTGGAGGAAAAATCGATTTTGTACTTCACTCCATTGGCATGTCGCCAAACGTTAGAAAGGGCCGTACCTACGACGACCTTGACTACGATTATCTTCACAAAACCCTTGATATTTCAGCTCTTTCGTTCCATAAGCTTCTTCAAACAGCATGGAAACTTGATGCAATAAACCCTTGGGGGTCAATCGTTGCCCTTTCGTACATTGCAGCCCAACGAACCCTCTACGGTTATAACGATATGGCCGATGCAAAGGCACTCTTAGAATCTATTGCCAGAAGCTTCGGGTATATATACGGACGAGAACGCAGAGTACGAATCAACACCATCTCGCAGTCACCCACACCAACCACCGCTGGAAGCGGTGTAATGGGGTTTGAGGGTTTGATGGATTTCACCAACCGTATGTCGCCCTTAGGAAATGCTGATGCCGAGGAGTGTGCGAACTATTGCATAACCCTATTCAGCGATTTAACCCGAAAGGTTACCATGCAGAACCTTTACCACGATGGAGGCTTCTCAAGCATGGGTATGAGCAACCGCGCCATGGCTGTTTACAACAAGAACCTTGACGAGTGCCGCGATTGCAAATAGAATTGAGGATATAAGAAGAACTATCCCAGGTATGATTTAAGGAGTTTGCTACGTGAGGTATGTCTCAAACGGCGTATGGCCTTCTCCTTAATCTGCCGAACCCTCTCACGGGTAAGTTCGAATTTTTCACCAATCTCCTCTAGGGTCATCTCTTGGCAGCTAATGCCAAAGAAAAGCTTTATGATATCACGTTCCCGTTCGGTAAGGGTGGCCAGAGCACGCTCAATCTCCCTGCAAAGCGACTCACTTAGCAACATCTTGTCTGCATTGGGCGAGTCGTTGTTCACAAGCACATCGAGGAGGCTATTCTCCTCACCATCAACAAATGGTGCATCAACCGAAACGTGTCTTCCGGATACACGAAGAGTATCGGAAACCTTCTCCTTAGGTAACTCAAGCAGGTTTGCCAACTCCTCTGGTGATGGTGTTCGCTCGTACTGCTGCTCGAACTTAGAGAAAGCTTTATTGATTTTGTTCAACGAACCCACCTGGTTAAGTGGAAGACGAACAATCCTGGACTGCTCGGCAAGAGCTTGAAGAATTGACTGACGAATCCACCATACAGCATAGGAAATAAATTTGAAACCTCGAGTTTCATCGAACTTTTCTGCTGCTTTTATTAAGCCCAAATTTCCCTCATTGATGAGGTCTGGAAGACTAAGCCCTTGGTTTTGATATTGTTTTGCGACCGACACAACGAATCTGAGGTTAGCTCTTGTGAGCTTCTCAAGTGCTTGCTGGTCGCCTTTCTTTATACGTTGTGCAAGTTCTACCTCTTCCTCAACCGTAATAAGTTCCTCCTTACCAATCTCCTGTAAGTACTTATCCAGCGAGGCACTCTCCCTGTTAGTAATTGATTTTGTGATTTTTAGCTGTCTCATTGTGAAGCATTAAATATTTGGCGAAATTACATGATTTAATATCAAATGTCAAGGATTTAACGAAAAGCAATCGTAAAAGTTTGAGAAACATTAAAAAAAATCAGATAAATGCTGTAAAAAGTTCCATACATCCGATGAAAATACGGTTAGTTTTACTTTAAACTAACCGTATTCTTTAAATAACTATTTGAATAATGGCTTACAATCCAATGGCATAGTAAGCAACAAGACCATTTGGATATACCCCCTCAATCAATACTCCTCCCGACAGGTTTTCGAAAACTTGCTTAAGGTCGTCAATTGAGCTAACATTATTCCTATTGACTCTTGTGATAATAAACCCTTCTTTTACACCCACTTCCTTTAGTTTTCCGTCCGTAAGCTTTGCAACTTGGACACCCCCTGTAATCCCTAGATTTCTCCTCAACCTTACTTCAACATCCTTAAAGTCAGCACCCAAGGGCAGTAGTATCTCGTTGGACTTAACAATTTCAAAACCACCTCTCATATTACGTAGAATGGCCTCATATTGTTTCTTTTTATTGCTCCTATTTACTAATAGTTGCACTTTATCGTTGGGTCTATACTTACTAACTTGCTCCTGCAGTTGATTTGGTGAATTTACTTCTACACCGTTCACCTCAAGGATAACATCGCCCTCTTTCAAACCAATTTCGGATGCGGCACCTCCTTCAACGATACCTGCTATAAGAACGCCTTTCAGCTCATCAATCTTATACTTCTTTGCCTGCTCTGTATTAAGTTCAGTAATACTTATGCCAAGTACAGCCCTCTGAACTTCTCCAAATTCAATGATATCGAGAGCTACCTTTTGGGCAATGGTTGCAGGAACGGCAAAAGAGTAACCGGCAAAGCTTCCTGTTCGCGATGCAATAGCAGTATTAATACCTACAAGCTCTCCCCGAAGGTTCACGAGAGCACCACCACTATTGCCAGGGTTAACCGCAGCATCGGTTTGAATAAACGACTCAATGGCATACCTATCGGATAAGATATTGATATTCCTCGCCTTAGCACTAACAATTCCTGCTGTTACCGTTGAATTCAGGTTGAAAGGGTTGCCAACTGCAAGAACCCACTCTCCTACCCTTAAATTTTCTGAATTACCAAAGGAGACAAATGGGAGGTTTTCAGAATTGATTCTTATAATAGCCAGATCGGTGCTTGGATCTCGCCCTACAACTGTTGCCTCGAATGTACGCTTGTCGTTAAGTATCACCTCAATACGGTTAGCACGATCAATAACATGATTATTAGTGATGATGTAACCATTGTTGGAGATTATTACTCCCGAGCCTGAACCCATAACTGGTTGCTCATACTCAAACCGTTGACGGGGTCCAAAAAAGTAATCGAAAAATGGATTCCCAAACGAATAGTTACCTTCCGACACACGAGTCGATTCCGTTTTAACATGCACAACAGCGTGAATAGATCTTTCCGCTGCAAATGTAAAGTCAGTAACTTCGCCTGTACTTGTAGTAAAGGCTGTTAATGCCATAGGGGTAGTATCTTGTGCAATTTTAACTACTCTAACGGTCTCACTATTCATACGATTGGTTGCGTAAAAAACGACTAGACCACCAACAATGGCATACAAAAATGGCAGAATTATCCTTTGAAGTTTCATATCTTGAAATTTTAATGG
Organism: uncultured Rikenellaceae bacterium; assembly: GCA_964481075.1. GTDB lineage: Bacteria > Bacteroidota > Bacteroidia > Bacteroidales > Tenuifilaceae > MWFE01. The sequence goes on from CAYZSD010000058.1 coordinate 15,567, forward strand.
GTTTCTGCTAAACAACGTTCAAAACCCATTCCTTAATGCGTTAACATACTGAATATTAACAGACATTAACACACATGTCACTTTTACTGACAGGATAAATTGTGTAGTATGAAAAAATTTCAGATTAGAGATTACAAAACTTTGAATTAAAAGGATGCAAACTTGAAGGGTACATCAACAATTTTTGAAAAAGTTTCGCCTGTGTCGTGCATATCATCATCACCATCGCGATAGTACCATAGAACAGAGACGTCGTTCCCTTGCATTTTCAATTCCTGAAGGGTATGCAGAATATCCATTATCTTTTTGTAGGAAGTGGTATTGAAATAATCTAGCTTAAACTTAACTTGCGTCACTTGGTTAGGCTGGGTAATGTACTCTCTGAACCACTCGATTATTGGGTCGAAAAAATCTTTAGCATCTTCGGGGAATGACTTTCCATATATTTCAAAAACACCGTTTGCTTTATCGAGATTTATTTCTGGTGTTTTTAGGGTTTCCTCAATCTTAATCACTCGCATTGCTTCAATTTTTCGAAAAAATAATAACAAATATATACAAAAAATGGGAATTTCAAGCTAAACTGGGGAAAAAATGGTATTACCTGACTTAAATATTTACAATACCATCGTAAACATTTTTTACGGGACCTGTAAGCCAAATATTTCTGAAAGTATTTTGGTTAATTTTCTGAAATCTGACCTGTAAAAGACCGCCAAGTGTTTGAATTTTATACTCTTCTAGACCCTGTGTAAACCACACCTCTGTAGCAATGGCTGCTGCTACTGAGCCGGTACCACACGATAGGGTTTCAGCCTCAACACCCCGCTCAAAGGTTCTAACCTTTATCCCTTCGTTAAGAATCTGCACGAAGTTGACGTTGACACCACCCTTTGCTGAAGCAAAGGTATTACGAATGAAACGACCTTCTGTGGCCACATCAACCCGTTGAACGTTCTCGACAAAGCAAACATAGTGGGGTGAGCCTGTATCAAGAAGGAAGTAATCATCGTCATGCTCAATTTCTTCTACATCCTTCATCTGCAAGCTAACTGTTTCACTATCGATGACTAATGCATTGTGATTGCCATCAATCCCTGTAAAGCACATCTTGCTAGTAGCTAATCCAATACGGCGGGCAAACATGGCAATGCATCTCCCACCGTTCCCACACATGGTTGATTCGCTACCGTCGGAATTAAAGTATCGCATAGAAAAATCGTTCGTTGGATCCGACTCAAGCAGAATAAGTCCATCGGCACCAATACCCGTATGTTGCTTACAAAGTTCATTAACAACGCTTTGCGTAGCAACAAACTGCTTCTGCCTGTTGTCAATAATTATGAAATCGTTTCCTGCTCCGTGGTACTTCGAGAATGCAACCTCCATTTACTTGTCAGTTTATGTTTGCATATTTACATTTTATTTCAGAAAATGAAAGAGACCCTACCAGACATTTTGGGTTTACATCACATTTACCTCCATTTCCAGCTCTATACCAAACTTTCTGGCTACCGACTGCTTTATAGCTTTAGCTAGCTCAATTACTTCATGTCCTTTGGCTTTACCATGATTTACTAAAACTAAAGCTTGATCCTTGAAAACCCCCACCTCTCCTATCCTCCTTCCTTTCCAACCGCACTGCTCAATTAGCCAGCCAGCAGGTATTTTAGCATTAAAATCGTTCACAGGAAAAACAGGCATGTGATTGAATTGTTCTTTAAGCTTTGTTGCAATGTCGTTACTAACTTCTGGATTTTTGAAAAAGCTTCCGGCATTACCAAGTACTTTTGGATCGGGAAGTTTAGAGTTTCGGATATTAACCACAGCCCTTCTAACCGATTCAATGGTTCTTATTCCTACTTTTTCAATTTCTGCTTCAAGGTTACCATAATTTGTGGTAAAACGTGGAAACCTATTCAACCTAAAAACAACATTTGTAATAACAACCTTTCCTTTCAACTCATTCTTAAAGATACTGTTACGGTATCCAAACCTACATTCAGAATTAGTCAAAACAATTGGCTCAAGTGTGTCGATACGTATCCCTTCGACCTGGACGATGCAATCCTTCACTTCAACCCCATAAGCACCAATGTTTTGAATGGGAGAGGCTCCCACGCAGCCTGGAATAAGCGACAAGTTTTCAATTCCCCCCAACCCTTTCGACACAGCAAACTCAACGAAGCTATCCCATATAATCCCTGCTCCTACCCTGAAATCGACATAAAAATCGTCGGAGTGCAACTCTTCAATTGTTTGAATTGAAGGTTTTAAGACAAAGCCATCATAGCTAGATGTAAAAAGTATATTGGAGCCACCGCCAAGGATAAGCAGGGGAGTTTTTAACTCTTTTGCCCTTTGAATGGCCTCTACAAGTTCTTCTATGGTTTGAATTTCAGCAAAAAATGAAGCACTTACATCAATACCAAATGTGTTTAATGCCTTAAGGTTAAAATTTCGATTAATTAATAACATCAACTATTGTTTTTATGCAAAGATAGAAAAATGTAGTTGCGTTTGAGGTTTTTTTTAACTTAGCAGAAAAAAGTCGTTGAAAAGAGTTTGTCTTCTTGCTATATCCGATATTATTGCAGACCAGCGCGTTATTCGTTCTTCTTTGTCGCTTGAAAGGGCAGGATACGAAGTTGTTACTATTGGTAGAAAACTTAAAAACACTCCTCAAAGCAATTCCCTCCCTTTTCGTGTAAAACTATTCTCGCTACCCTTCAGGAAAGGTATTTTATTCTATGCTTCCTACAATATTCGGGCTTTTATTTACCTCCTTTTCACACGCTTCGATCTAGCTATTGCCAATGACCTTGATACACTTCTTGCAACAAGGCTAGCATGTTCAATAAAAAGAAAACCAATAATTTACGATAGCCATGAGCTTTTCGCTGACGTTCCAGAGCTTATCGGTCGGAATACCAAAAGGTATATATGGTTAAAACTTGAGGCAATTCTGGTAAAAGGGCTAAAACATTGTATAACAGTATCAGAGGGGGTGGCTAATGTACTTTTTAAACGCTATGGCGTTCGATTTGATGTGATAAGAAACCTCCCAAACACAAAAAAAGGCTCTAATCATTTATATGGAAAATCTGAAGAGAATCGAGAAAGAACAATAATCTATCAAGGGGCATTAAATGTTGGAAGAGGGTTGGAGAAGCTCATAATGTCAATGAAAATTGTTCGAAACACCCAGCTAATAATTGCAGGCACTGGCGATATCGAAAATAGCTTGCATCAATTAACATCTGAGTTAAATCTAGGAGATACCGTTACGTTTCTTGGAAGAGTTCTTCCAGAAAAACTGCATGAAATAACACAAACAGCTAACCTTGGAGTTTCGTTAGAAGAGGACTTAGGGTTAAGCTATCATTTCGCTCTCCCAAACAAGATTTTCGATTACATTCAAGCAGGAATTCCGGTGCTAGCTAGCGACTTACCTGAAATGAAAAACATTATTGAGGGTTACGATTTGGGTAGAACCATTAGCAGTAACAGCAATG
>CAYZSD010000059.1:0-18984 GCA_964481075.1 uncultured Rikenellaceae bacterium
GCGTGATGGTAGGCTCACCAGCAATCTGAAGCAACTAGTATGGTAAGGGTATGGTTGTTGGCGTAAGGCCCCATTTCGAGAGGACTGAAGGGAAGGAGCATATAGTCGCTAGGCTTATTGGGGCAATTATAAATGGAAATAATTCTATGTATCTATGTGTATAACCTATGTGTCTATTGTGTTTAAAGAATTAACACATAGAATCATAGGTTGCATAGATAAATAGGTTTAATCTCAGACTTATAATTTGATTTCGGCAACTTTTTGCCATAACCCCCCAAAAAAATTATCCATCAAATTAATACTTCATTGTTTCAGCTAGCTGATTCGAAGTAGAAAATCTAGCCAAATCTAATAGAAATGATTATATTTGCGTTATGAGCAGATACGAAACCATACTGAACATGATTAAGTTAGCTGTTTATTCAATTGCTCCAAATGCTGAAATCTATTTATACGGGTCAAGAGCAAGAAAGACAGCAAAGAAGTATTCAGATTGGGATATTTTAATCCTACTAAATACACCTGACATAAGTTTTGAATTTGAAAAAGATTTAATTAGTGTTCTATATGATGTGGAGATAGAAACAGGTGAAGTTATTTCGCCCATTATCTACACAAAAAAAGAATGGGAAAAAAGATTTTTTATAACCCCACTATTCGAAAATATTAACCATGATGGAGTTAGAATATAATGAAAGAGGAACTTGAAAGCCACATAAAGTACAGAATTGAACGTGCGTGGGACACCCTAGATGACGCAAGAATCCTAGCTACAAATAAGAAATGGAACTCTACAATAAATAGACTTTATTACGCAACCTATTATGCTGTAATGGCATTGCTTCTAAGAAATGGTTTGAAAACAGGAACTCATAATGGTGCCAAAACAAATTTCACTAAGCATTTCATCAAAACACAAATTATTGAAAAAGAATTAGGAACACTTTACGCTCAGCTCTTCACTTGGAGGCAGAAAGGGGACTATGATGACCTATTCGATTTTAACGAAAATAAGGTTATGCCCTTATTTGAACCAACAGAAAAATTAATCAAGAAAATCGAATCATTGATTTAATGAAAACAATTTGAAATTGGATTATGGAAAATATTCTATATGCCTATGTGTACACCCTATGTGCCTATTGTGTTTGAAGAATTAACTCATAGAAGCATAGGTTGCATGGGCAAATAGGTTTAATCTCAGATTTGAAATATGATTTCGGCTACTTTTTGCCACAACCCCAAAAAAGAATTATCTAAATAATTACAATTGCATCCGTTTTCGATTGTCGAAGCAATCCTGAGAAAATGAAAATCGAAGCAATCCTTGACAAAATAACTGAATAATCCAAAATAATTCTCTATCTTCAACCCGCTATGAGGTTGAATTTAAAGCCAAAGAGGGCTAAATCACTATTCTTCTCCAAGGGAGAAGCGTGGTGGCTTATTGGCTTCTCAATGATCATCTCAGGCGGAATGCTCACCGTGCCACAAATCATCACATCTTTTATCCTGGAAGGAAACCTCGAAGGGATGTGGATTATTTGGGCTGGCTTTGTTGGTGGTGCTTTCGGTGTATCCTTCTTCCCCCACCTCTGGAAAAGGCTTCCTGTTAAAACCGAAAACGAGCTTATCCTTTTCCGATTCTCGGGCATTGGGGCAAAAACCCTGCACATCTTCCGTAGCCTATACGTTGGAGGGCTAATTGCACCACTTGGTTTAAGTTTGGCATTCATCGCCTTTGGGCGAATCCTAGCATTTACCATTGGCTGTAGCGTGAGCCATGGAATACTTATTTCATTAGCCTTTATTCTGATTACAACCTTTTTCAACAGCCTACGGCAGAGGATAAGGCTCGATACATTTTACCTTGCGGTAATTGTGGTTTCGCTTGGGGTACTGGTTTACTTTATCCTAAAAAATATTGGTAGCCTAGGGGCGCTTCAAAGTCATATTGCCCAAAGTGAGATTGAGTACAGGCTTATCCCAAAAATCGGCACAACAGCCTTTACAGCCTTCCTTGTCTTTTTTCTGGTTCAATGGTGGTCGGCATCCATCATCGACTTCCCCGATATTAGCGGCCAGAAGTTCATGTCGGCTAGCAGTATGACAACCATAACTAAGAGCATTGTTCTGCCCTCGCTAATCTTTTCCATATTTACCCTAATTATCTACACCATTCCATTCTTCATTTTGCTAACGGATAGTTCACTGTTCGCAAATCTAAACGGCGAGGAAGCGTTTCTACAAATCTTCCTCTACTCAATGCCAAAGCAATTGTACTTTATTGTGGTGATTTTCTTTCTCCTCCCGTTTATTGCCGCAGTTAACAACACCCAGAACTGGAGTGGCTCATTGCTTGTTCAAAACTTCTACCTGCACTATATCAACAGTAAGCCCAATGAAAAAAAGCTAAAAAGAATTGGCACTCTTATCATGCTGGGGGTTGCAGTACTTGCTGCAGTCATAGCCTTGATGAACGAGTCGATGCTCGATATCATAAAGTTCCTGTTCACAATTACGGCTGGGGTTGGTCCAGTTTTTATCCTAAGATGGTACTGGCACAGGATTAACGCATGGTCGCAGTTTTCGGCTATGGTGGCATCACTTATCTACCCAAACCTTTACGATATCGCCTATTCAAAGGGAGCCGTATTCGCCAATGCTTTAAACTCAACCATGACATACCTAAACATAGACTACTACCCGTTAAAAATTGTGATACTAACCATTTTTGTTTGTACCACTTGGATTCTCATTACATATCTCACCAAACCAACCGACCCGAAAACCATTAACCAATTTTCCCAAGCTGTTAAACCGGGTGGGATTTGGAACAATAAAGGTAAAGGCAAAATTCGTTTCTGGAAACGCTTTTCTGCAGCAATGCTGTTTGTGGGAGCAAATATCAGTTTTTACTCAGCTTTTTGGTACTTGTTAAAAGGTTGGTATGCAATGTTTTTGGTGGTCATAATATTTTATACTATATTTACCCTAATTGCTTATGCCGTACTAAAGCGAGTAAATGAGGAAAAATGCCAAGAGTAAACTACCAATACTCCGATTATGCTATTAAAGCTTTGCTGGACAAGGTTAGGGAGAAGAGTATGGTAAGGGTTTGCTGCATATCCGACTGTATCAACCTGGCAAGTGCTCTTGCCGATTCAGGCGTTTTCCTTTCGGAGCATACCATAGCCAGGCTTTTTAGAATAGTGAAGACCACTTCCAGGCCATCGCGCTACACACTAGATAAGCTGGCGGAGTATGTTGGAGCAAGGAATTGGGACACCTTCTTTGCACAGGTTTCTGACTGCATCGACCAGTCAATCAAGGAGAACCCTGTAACCGAGGACATAAACTGGGAAAGCGAGATATCTCTCGTAAAGTACTGCCTCCACGATTATGCCTACAACCCTCTTTTCAACTACCTAAACAGAAACCTTGACCTTTTTACATGCTGCTACAATTGTTGGGGATCAAAGGCTGTTTCAATTTTTACCGCAATTGATGATGATATTGTAAAGAATCCTATTGCGCAAAAAAATTTACTGCCATTCATTGCGAGAAACGACACCTTAAGGAGATTCTATTTTAACAATTTTGTTGATACAGATGGTCTGAATACCTATCTAGCCAAGTTTTTGGAAAAGGAATACATAGTAAACCTAAACCCCTACGATGATTTTTACAAAAACGATTTGGTTTGGGCCTATAGCATGTTGATAACAGCTGCTGCCTTCGCAAATGACAGGAAAAGACTGCTTCGTTATTGCCACGAGCTTTTCAGAATTGTTCCTCCATCTGATTTTGTGTTTGACCCTATACATGAGTGGGTTTACGCCCGATACCAGTTTGCCCACATCCTCTATCTTTACTATTCAGGCAATGGAGATAATTCGGTTTTCAGCAAAAAAATCGACCAAATTCAGCAACAAATTGAAAAAACTGACCATTCAGTACAGATTACAGTGATGTTTCAAGTGTTTGAATCGCTAACCATTGCCCAAAAACCAGAGATAATTCTCCAATTTTCCGATGGCTACAAAAAAATTCTCAAATCCATAGTGGAGAACGATATAATAATTGAATACAAAAACGACTGTGTTTTGGGGATTATATACTACTACATGCTTGCGCTAAGCAGTTGCAATAAATATCTTGCAAGCCACAACCAGTTCGATGCTCAAACCTTTAGGTCTGAAAACTACCAAAGATTAAATTGCAGTACAAACATGTTCTACTACAATAGTTTGCACAGTTTACTTAGCAAAGACCCTGAAAGTAAAAGGCACTATATCCAAAGCGCATACGAGCACGCCAGGAGGATGAGGAGCAAACCGTTTATTAAACAGGTTGCTTTAATAAGCCAGTAACATCCTGTCTGGTAATATCAATGGAAAGGGATGTAACCAGTATGGGAGTGCTAGCAACCACCGAAGGCCCGACAACGAGACTTAAAGGCTAGGGAAGGGGTTAACCAACCGAAGATAAACAACCAAGTGTGCGAAAAAACCCGAACCCGAAACATCGAAGACGTTGTCGTCCAACTCCTGATAGTGCAGCCTGATAGGTAGTTGGCAGGCAGATTGGCTGCACTCATTGTAGTGGCATGTTTTTATTCTTTCTTATCACTTAGATTAAGTAGCCAATTAAAAACATTCAAATGTTTTATCCCACTACGGTTTTGTGTAAATGAATCAGTCGTAAGCAAATATTTTGGATAGTTGTCATAGATTTTCTCTAAAGCCCCAAACTCACGCTCGACGGTGCCATCACTTGACATTTGCCATGCAACTTGATAGTATTCAATTTCACCAATCGGGTTTTTGCAAACAAAATCCACTTCAGTGTTACGGGCTGTGCCTGTCCATACCTTATTTCCTCTTCGAATAAGTTCTAAATAAACAATGTTTTCTAAAATGTGTCCTCTTTCTGTTATCCGTTCTTTACCAACCAATACATTCAGTAATCCAGCATCTACAATATAATACTTTTCTTGAGTTGCTAGCTGTTTTTTCCCTTTCAAATCGAAGCGATTTACTTTATAAAACACAAAACTTGAGACTAAGTAATCCAAATACTTCTCAACAGTAGCATGATGTATGTTTTGTCCGTCCTGTTTAAGCGTTTTAGAAATATTGCTTGGTGATAACTGATTTCCAATATTTGAAGCCACAAATTTTACAATATTGGCAAATGCACGTTTGTCATTTATTTGGTGTCGTTGCGTTATGTCCTTTTCGATTATTGTAGTGTAAATAGCATCTAAGTATTCATATATTTTATCAAAACCGCTTTCACGCAATTCAACTCCTTTGGGTAACGAAGTTTCATTCACGTAATCAAAAAACAAGGTTTCATAATTTAAATACTTATTTTCAGTGTCGATATTACGAGCATTTAAGTATTCCTTGAACGAAAAAGGTAAAATAGAGATTTCTATATAGCGACCACTTAACAATGTTGCTAATTCGCTACTCAATAAAAAAGCATTTGAGCCTGTTATGTAAATATCTGTATTTCCTGTGGCAAATAGTCCGTCAACTAGTTTTTCAAAGAGTGGTATGTTTTGTACTTCATCCAAAAAAACATAGTTGGTTTTATTCGGTTGCATTTTTTTCTTTATATCGAAATAAATGTCACTCCAAGTTTTGTTTAGATAATTTTCGGGCAACTCGAAATTATAAAATTGCACTTGTCTTTTACCAACTCCCTGTTTTAATAAATGCCTATAATAGATTTCCAGCAATGTACTCTTACCCGACCTACGTAAGCCGCTCACAACTTTTATCAGGTCTTTGTTTCTGTACGATAGCAGTTTGCCAATGTATTCCTTTCGATTTATATAATTTTCCATGCAGCAAAGATAACGTTAAATTATCAAAACATGCAATTTTTACAATTTTTGACAGTCGTATTGACGTTTGCTGATTCCAATTATTGACCACAACTAAGAGTTATAACGTTTTTGTATATCATTGGAATGATTAATTTTTTTTTACCTATTTTTACGCAATAATATAAATCTTATCCCCATGAAAACACTCAAAGTATTTTTATTCATATTGTTAGGCGCTGTGGCTTTAATCCTTATTGTTGCAGCGTTCCTGCCAAGCGAACGGAGTTTTTCTCAATACATCGAGATTGAGAGAACCCCTAGGGTTATCTTCAGCCAAATCAATAGCCTCCATAACTGGGAGCCTTGGTCGCCCTTTCAGGAGGAGGATCCAAATATGACATCAGAGTTTTTTGGTCCCGAATCCGGTGTTGGCAATCGCCAGGTTTGGAAAAGCAAAAAGCAGGGCGATGGCAATATGGAGATAATTGAAAGCATAAATGAGCACAAGGTTGTGTTTGCCCTCGATCTAGGCTCTGGAAGCGTTAACGAAACCTTATTTATTCTCGAAAGGGGAAAGGATAATGTTGTAGTTACCTGGGAAACAACAATAAAAGGTTTGGGATACCCTTTCTGGAGAATCCTAATGACAATCTTCAGCTCAAGCATGGAGAAAACCTTCAAAAGGGGACTTGAAAACCTGAAAACACACGTTGAAACCCTTCCCCCTGACTGTATTTCGGGAGATGTTGAGGTGGTTGATGTACCAAGTAGAAACGTTATTGCCATTGCGGGACGAGCAACAAATGAAACCATTGAAGCTTTTCTGGGACAGACCTATGGTAGCCTATTTGCAGCCATTGAGGCAAACAAGTTGCAACTTGTAGGACCTCCTCTTGCAATTTATGAGGGCGATGAAACCACAGTTGAATGGGGAGTAACAGCAGCTATTCCTGTTAACCGACTGCCCTCGAAATTAGCCGATGGAATCCAAAAAATCGCTCTCCCAGCAACCAAAGCCGTTGCAATTATGCACTCTGGTGCATATCAAACAGCAAGCGATTCGTACTATAAAATTCTTGATTTCATAGCTGAAAACAGCTACGAGATAATCGGCGACTCTTGGGAAGAGTATATCACCGACCCAGAAGAAGTATCTAATCCATTGCAAATTCAAACAAAGATATATTTCCCAGTGAAGTAATTTATGAGAAGTATCCTTTTTTTATGTTTTGCGATAATCCTTGCTGGCTGCTCGGTTCTTCAACCTCCAGTGGAAGTAAGGATTAATCCTGTTTCAATCCTTTCCTTCGCCGAAAGCCCTTTCGGGCACGATGAGAGTATAGCCTCATTCCAGCAAAACTTACCCAAAGGTGTTAAGGTGCAGAAGCTCATAAGGCGAAGTGGATACGCGCATCATCGCCCTGACACCATTTACAACTTCGTTTACAAGAAGTCGAAGATTGCAGTGTATAAGACTCAGTTCAATCAGGAGTTCCTTGTAGCTGGAATAGTGAAAAACTCGGAAATTGAACTTGTAAATGGCATTAAAACAGGCATTAAACGAGCCGATTTTTTAAAAACTTTCACCGACCTTGATGCTACAGATAAGGATTCAATCGTTATTAAACACCCACAAAGGGATAGAACTTTTAGATTTTACTTTAACAAGAGAGATAAACTCGAAAAATTCACCCTCACAGGCGGTTCAAAGTAAAAAGAAACAATAATACCAAATCTTATCAAAATCAACTAAAATGAAAATCTCTTCAAATTTCGATAGCGGTAACATTGAGATAGTTAATATCGAGGACCACAAGAACATCCGCTTGCAGATTCGCCCCGATACCTACTCCGAAACCTTCCAGTGGTTCTACTTCCGCTTGAATGGGGCAGAGGGCTTCCCTTGCACAATCCACATCGAGAATGCAGGCCAGGCCAGCTATCCGGAAGGATGGGACGACTATAGTGTATATGCTTCATACGACAGGGAGGACTGGTTCTGTATTCCAACCACGTATCTCAACGGAGTGCTTTCGTTTGAGCATACGCCTCAGAAAAACTCCGTTTTCTATGCCTACTCAACTCCATACACATACGAGCAGCACCTTGATATGGTGAGCACAGCGCAGCTTTCGCCGCTATGTGTGCTTGAGCAACTGGGCGAAACCATTGAGAGTCGTGATATTGATATGCTGATAATTGGAGAACCAGATGACCAGAAGCAAAAGATCTGGGTCATTGCCCGGCAGCATCCCGGCGAGCCGCAATCGGAATGGTTCATACAGGGACTTATTGAAAGACTGCTCGATGAGAGCGATCCCGTTTCCCGAACCCTGCTATCTAAAGCAGTTTTCTACCTTGTCCCCAACATGAATATTGACGGGAGCATTGCTGGTAACCTTCGGGTTAATACAGCCGGAAAAAATCTGAACAGGGAGTGGGCAAACCCCGATTCAGAATTCAGTCCCGAGATTTTCTTTGTTCGTAAGAAAATGGAAGAAACGGGTGTTGATCTCTTCCTCGATATCCATGCCGATGAGGGCTTGCCTTACTGCTTTGCCTCTGGCATAGAGGGGATTCCATCGTTTGACGAGCGGTTAACATGGCTTCAGGAGAATTTCCTTGATAAGTGGAACGAGTGCCATCCCGACTTCCAAACCGAGCATGGTTACCCCAAGAATGAGCCAGGGAAGGCCAATCTGAGCATCGGCTCCAAGTTTGTTGGCGAGCACTTCAAGTGCCTTGCCCTCACCATCGAGATGCCCTTTAAGGACAACGCTAACCTGCCAGACAAGCATTTTGGCTGGTCCTCAACCCGCTCAATCCTTCTTGGCCAAAGTGTTCTTCATCCCATTAGCCATGTTTTGCAAAGGCTGAGATAGATTTTTTGATTTATGATTAACATCTTCTCATTCTACATTTTTCATTTTACATTTTTTATCCTTTATCCTTGAACAAAATGTCCAAAAACCTCTCCCCCAAACAGTACATCATCAACCACTGCCGTTCGTTACCCGTTCACGAATGTTTTATCAACGATATCTGGGAAGAATCACAAATGGCAAACATTGCGATTGTCCGCCGTATGAAAGCAGGGAATTTTTGCGTAGGTTTCTTTTTGGTTGATCTGCTTTGCCTGGGTGTTAAGGATTGCTTCTACCAATTTAACCTGTTGCCAAGCGAATACCAACAACTAAAAGAAGATTTCATTCTGAGCAATGAGAAGTCCAATCTATCGCCAACAAACTACCCACTTGTACATAATATTATCTATGAGGGGCTTGCCTTTGCTGAGGATTGTGGCTTCCAGCCACACAAGGACTTTTCGTTCTTGAAATTCTTTTTCGATGAGGACGATGATCGTATTGAGACAATCGATATCCCATTAGGGTACGATGGCTCAGGGGTTCCTGCATTATTCTCTGCACCCCATCAGCCTTACACAAGGGAGATAAAGGTTTTAGAAAAACGGTTTGGCCCCGATGGGTTCTTCCTTGTTCATGTTGATGAGCATGGAAACCCACTGGATGAAGATGAGGATGGAGAAGAGGATGAGGAAGAGGAAGAGGATGCCCAAATATATAACTGGGAGGAAAATGACCCTGAGGTTCTAATCAACGACCTAGAAAATGAGGAAAGCGATGATAAAATTAATGACTTCTTTTTAAATTCTTTCACGCATCCCATGGATAATGAGGAGTTTAGGGAAAGTGTTTTAACCTACCTGAGAAAAAAGGAAAGCCCAAAGCTTATTGAGGTAAATGCCCTTTTCGAGGAGTTTAAGCAGTCTCCATACCTTTTCTTCGAGAAACCTGTTTCGCAGGATGCGATTGTAAAACTTCATTCTCTACTTATTGGCGATTGCTCCATAGACGACTCCAATCTGGAAATGTTAAACGTATGGCAACAGGGACTTAATATTAGTTTTGTCGATGACGAGGATAAACCGGTCTCAATCATTGATGATAGCCTAGCACCCTTGTTAGAAAAAGCCAACGATTACATTGAGAAGGGTAAGGAGAAGAAGGTTAAGGATATCATTAGCAAGTTAGAGAAGGCACCATATGAGGTTAGAAATGAAGCTTTTTATGAAGAGTTAATACATTTATGTAGGTCTGTTCTTGATGATAAAAGATCTTTTGAGTATGCAAAAACCTATTACGAGCGATACCCATCGTTCAGTTCAAAGTTTGAATACATGTCATCTTTAGCCAACGAAGAGACCGATGACGAATTCTTAAAACTAACTAATGGCTCTTTCAGATTATCAGATATTTTTGAGACTAATGATGTGACAATTATCGAAATCTCAAATTATTTAACTTTAATGATTGGCTACTTTTCCTTTAGAAACCTGAAGTATTCCTTAGAGGTGATGAGGGTAGCAAAAGAAACCCCATACGAGTACCGACCGATTGTTGGGCAACTTTTTATGTTTAAACCTTTCTCAGCTGTGCTGAAAAACTATGCGTATAAGGCTATCGAATTGCTTATTGAAGAAAAAAAATAAACCTAATGAAGAGGAAACTACTTCGATTACGCTCTCTAGTTCTTTTACTCGTTGCTTTCGCAAGTTTAAGTTGGATTAAGGATATGAGAGGAGATCAGGGTTTTAAAACCGGCAATCCATTCAGTGACAGTTTCGCTTTCATTGAGTACTACCAGATACGAAGCGGAAGGGCGATAGAGGGAAACGCTCCTCCTGGAAGGAGGATTGACGGGCCAACCTACTCCTACAACCCCGAAGGCGAAGAGCTGATTTCATTTATCAGCTACGATTTCAACAAGGATTCTCTAATTGCCGTAATTGGGAGAGGGATTGTGCTGCAGGGCACACATGGTGGCGGAGTGCATAGCAGGCTTATTCCAGTAGCCACTTTGCCTTTTACCGAGGAGAGATTGACTGTTCAAATTATTGATAATGATTCAGTTTATTTGGTTCTTAACGACGAAATCATTACACTTGGAAAAGGCGAGAAGTGGGAACAAGTAGATTTGAAAATTGACACATTGTTTTTACCAGATAGCCAGGTAGTTATCGAGTCAACTACAACCTACTCCATAAAGTATCATGGATTGATTAGGAAAGAAGGGTTGATATTAAGATAGAAAGGTTTATTACATATTCATAGCCCTAAGGGTTTGAGCAAGTTGCTCAACATTAAGGTTTTCGAAATCGATGATAATTTTAGCCTTTTCGTAGTATTTCTTACGCTCGTCTAAAACCCTGATAATGTAATCGTTGAGTTCTTCTTTGCTCTTTCCCCAAAGCAATGGTCTGTCCTTCTTCGATTCTATTAGTCTTGCTAATAACTCTGATACTTCTACTCTAAGGTATATAGTTGTTCCAACCTTGTTCATGAAATCAACGCTGTTGTAAAAGCATGAAGTACCCCCACCTGAAGCAATAATAAAGTCTCCTTCAATCTTGGCAACCTCACGAAGTGCTTGGTTTTCAATCTCCCTAAACTTGGTTTCACCATAAAGTTCAAAGAGTACCTTTATTGATTTCTTATTCTTCTCCTCGATGTACGTATCAAGGTCGATGAAAGGAACACCAAGAATTTGTGCAAGTTCTTCACCAACAGTCGATTTTCCACTAGCCATGAAACCAATAAGGAAGACTTTCATTTTTTTAGATTCATGTTGATTCGAAATGCAAATAAAATGAAAAAAGGGAACAATAAAAAAAATAACTGACTAAAGCTCAAGTGACATCTGAGATGCATTTCCACTGCTACTCAAATTGTTCATATCTTCATTTTCATCAGGACTCATATCCGTTGACATGGCTGCGTTTTCTTTTTCAAGAGGTTCAATGAAGCATACAGTTTTAACCTGGTAGGTTGAGATTCGTTTGCCCTTAGCCTTGAAACTCTTGGCACCTATAAACTCATCAACGTCAATCTTTTCATCTTCTCTACCAGCGTTTTTCCCTCCAAAAGTAACCTGTAGGCAGGGGAATAGGTCATCGTTTAGAGCCACAAGGTACGATTTTCCTCCGTTTGATATGAAGCACTGAGCCTTCTCAGTTGGCTCAAAAGGGAATCTTTTAATGTAGAAGAAACCCTGTTCCCCATCATAGTAAGCAGCAGAAAAAATCTTATCAGGATCATACTTCTGAAGTAGCAGGATATTATCGCCAAAATGGGTTGAAGGATCGAAGCCCGAGATGTAATACTCCCCATCCTTATTCACAACAAGAAGCCTCTCGTTGCCCTGGAACTCTCCAAGGAACTCCCCTCTCCCATCATGGTTCAATCGGTAAACATCCCAATCGAACCAAACCTTTATTCCCCCCAGTGTGCTACCAATCCGCTCCTTCACCTGAATTTTATGGATGGCATACCGAGTAAAGATATTTCCCTGCGACTGACGACCTTTTATCAGTACCTGGCTGAAATCTAAATCTATGGTCAGGTTTCGCAACCTTGGACGTGGCTTGAGGAAAACCTTCAGCACCTCGGCTTCCCCATTGGGATTGGCACTCATGTAGAGTATCTGCGAGCCAACAGTTCCCTTGGTGATATCGTACTCCTTGTCGCGGGTGATACCAGTAATGGCACAGCGTTTCATCATAATATCACCGTTGCGACCATCACGATAGAGCACGTTGTAAATAGTGCGGGAATCGTTACGATTAAATACGGCGATATGTTCAATCCCTTTCCCAAAGAAAGCCTTATCCTGCACCTTTGTGATGATATACTTCCCATTCTTAAGAAAAACAATAATATCATCAATGTCAGAACATTCACCTATATACTCATCCTTTTTCAAACCTGTCCCAAAGAATCCCTCCTCACGATTCACGTAAAGCTTCTGGTTGGCCACAACCACCTTAACGGCCTCGATGGTATCGAAGCTACGTATCTCGGTTCTCCGCTCACGACCTTTACCGTGCTTCTTCTTGATTTGCTGAAAATAGTTGATGGTGAAGGCAACAATGTTCTCAAGGTGATTCTTCACCTCATCCATCTCGTTCTCAATGCCTTTTATCAGATCATCAGCCTTAAAACTGTCGTACTTGGAGATTCGCTTGATTTTTATCTCGGTAAGCTTAATGATATCATCGCGGGTAACCTCCCTGCGAAGCAGCTTCTTGAAAGGCTCCAAGCCTCGGTCAATCGTTTCAATTACCGACTCCCAAGTTTCGCACTCCTCGATGGTGATGTAGATTCGATTCTCAATGAAGATTTTCTCCAACGACGACAAATGCCATAAATCCTCAAGCTCAGCCAGTCGAATTTGCAATTCGAGTGTAAGTAGCCTTCGGGTACGCTCAACGGAGGTTCTAAGGATCTCCTTCATACCCATGAATCGTGGCTTGTTGTCGAAAATCACGCATGAGTTTGGCGAAATTGACACCTCACAATCGGTGAAGGCGTAAAGCGCATCAATGGTCTTATCGGGCGAGATGTCTGGAGCAAGCTGGATATGAATCTCAACGTTCTCAGCGGTATTATCGTCAATCTTTTTGATTTTAATCTTCCCCTTATCGTTAGCCTTAATGATGGAATCGATGAGGGTGGTGGTTGTCTTGCCGAAGGGTAGTTCCTTGATTACAAGCGTTTTCCTGTCTAACTTTTCAATTTTCGCCCTCACCTTAACCGCACCACCACGAAGGCCATCGTTGTAGCGGGCGCAATCCATCAATCCACCTGTTGGGAAGTCGGGGTAAAGTTCAAAATCCTTCCCCTTCAGGTGGGCAATGGCAGCATCAATTATCTCGTTGAAGTTGTGGGGAAGTATCTTCGATGCCAATCCAACTGCAATACCCTCAACACCCTGCGCAAGCAGAAGGGGGAATTTAATGGGAAGGGTAACGGGTTCCTGATTTCGCCCATCGTAGCTTAGCATCCACTCGGTGGTTTTGGGGTTGAACACCACATCGAGGGCAAATTTCGATAGGCGTGCTTCGATGTATCGGGGAGCAGCAGCCCCATCGCCGGTGAGGATATTGCCCCAGTTACCCTGCATGTCGATGAGCAGCTCCTTCTGCCCTAGCTGCACCAGGGCATCGCCAATGGAGGCGTCGCCGTGGGGGTGATACTGCATGGTGTACCCAATGATGTTGGCCACCTTGTTATACCTACCATCATCCAACCGTTTCATGGCGTGGAGGATACGGCGTTGTACGGGTTTTAAACCATCATCGAGGTGCGGAACAGCCCTCTCAAGGATTACGTACGAGGCGTAGTCGAGAAACCAATCCTTGTACATCCCCGAGATCTGCACCTTCTTGGTTCCATCGCCCGTAAGACGGGCAATACGGTTATGCTCATCGGGGGTGGTGCTACGAGTCTCGTCGCCATTCAGCAGGGCTTCCGCCTCAAAATCATCGAATTGCATTATAGTATCATAGTATTAAAAAAACAGTCTATTTTATTCGCCAACAGGCAATTGTGCGAAGTATTTATTTACTAGTGTTTTTTGTCCATGTTTGAAAATATTTGCACAGTTGAAGTTAATAACAATTCCTTTTGGAACCTTTAATAGAGCCATGTAAGATAGAAGTTGTGCTTCAAAAACAGGATGAATGGCATCAGATGCTTTAACCTCAATTACAACTAAATCATCAACAAGGATATCGAAACGTAGATTTGTGTCAATTACTAAATCATGGAAACTAGTCTTTACTTGATTTTGTCTTTTGACATTATGTCCATTCTTAACGAGTAAATGTACCATACAAGTTTCATAAACATTTTCTAGTAGTCCTGGGCCTAACTCTTTATGAAT
This sequence comes from uncultured Rikenellaceae bacterium, assembly GCA_964481075.1. GTDB lineage: Bacteria > Bacteroidota > Bacteroidia > Bacteroidales > Tenuifilaceae > MWFE01. The sequence goes on from CAYZSD010000059.1 coordinate 14,585, forward strand.
ATCTATGGCATATCCAATAATTTTATATGTCAAATCATTCATTTGTTTTTGAGTGATCATCTTATCTCGGTATTAACACATAGACACATAAGCAATAATTTCCAAAACTTTAACACATAGGCACATAGAAAATACTATGGTAACTAAAAAACTCTACTGTTTCTATGTGTTAAAAAAAACTAAAATACCACCTCTTCCTCTATCTCCAGAATAGCCTCATCGGTAAAAGAACTTTCTCTTTGATTTTCAATCTCCTCTTCCTCAATGAAATCGCCCTCAATCTTCAGGTTTTCAATGATGAACTCTTGCCTCTCAGGCGTGTTCTTACCCATGTAGAACGATAGCAGGTCGGCAATCTGGTCGTGCGAGGTGATTCGTACCGGGTCAAGGCGCATGTCCTCACCTATGAAATGCTTGAACTCATCGGGCGAAATCTCTCCAAGTCCCTTGAATCGAGTGATTTCTGGGTTTGCTCCCAACTCCTTGATAGCCTTCATCTTCTCCTCAATGCTATAGCAGTACTTGGTCTTCTTCTTGTTCCGAACCCTGAAAAGGGGCGTCTGGAGGATAAATAGGTGCTCCTGACGAATTAGATCGGGGAAGAACTGTAGAAAGAATGTGATGAGCAGCAAGCGGATGTGCATCCCGTCCACATCGGCATCGGTGGCAATTACAACCTTATTGTAACGAACATTCTCAATGTCCTCCTCGATGTTAAGAGCTGCTTGAAGTAGGTTGAACTCCTCGTTTTCGTAAACCACCTTCTTAGTTAAGCCATAGCAGTTCAGAGGTTTCCCTTTCAGGGAAAAAACCGCCTGTGTGTTCACATCGCGGCTCTTTGTAATTGAGCCACTGGCCGAGTCGCCCTCGGTGATGAACAGGGTGGTGTCAACATTTTTGGGATCCTTATCGCCATAGTGAATGCGACAATCGCGCAGCTTGCGGTTGTGGAGGTTGGCCTTCTTGGCTCGCTCACGAGCCAGTTTCTGGATGCTCGATATGGCCTTGCGCTCCTTCTCCGAATCGAGAATTTTCCGCAGGATTGCATCGGCAATCTCAGAATTTTTATGAAGAAAGTTGTCGAGCGATGTTTTTACAAAGTCGATGATGAACTGCCGAACCGTTGGTCCCTCCGGGCCCATATCCTTGCTGCCCAACTTGGTTTTGGTTTGGCTCTCAAATACAGGCTCCTCAACACGGATGCTGATTGCAGCAATAATAGATGTACGAATATCGGATGCGTCAAAATCCTTCTTGTAGAACTCCCTGATAGTTTTTACAAACGCCTCACGAAAAGCGGTGAGGTGCGTGCCTCCCTGCGTTGTATGCTGCCCATTAACGAAGGCGTAGTAATCCTCGCCATAACCTGTTCCATGAGTGATAGCCAACTCGATATCAGGCCCTTTAAGGTGAATTGGTGTATATAGCTCCTTCCCTGAAAGCTGCTCATTCAATAAATCGAGTAATCCGTTCTTCGATACGAAGGGAACACCGTTAAACTTGATGGTTAGCCCGGTATTAAGGTAGGTGTAGTTCCTAACCATCGACTCGATGTACTCGTTATGGAAATTGAACTTTCCAAACAGGGTCTCATCGGGAAGGAACTCAACGAATGTTCCGTTTTGCTCCCTAACCTCCTCAAAATCTTGCTGATTCAGTATTTTTCCGCAGCTATACTCCACCAGTTTCGATTTTCCTTCACGGAAACTTTGAATGCGAAACGAAGAGGACAGGGCATTTACCGCTTTGATACCCACGCCATTAAGACCTACTGACTTTTTGAATACCTTCGAGTCGTATTTAGCACCAGTGTTGATTTTTGATGATACATCAACTAGTTTTCCAAGTGGAACACCTCGCCCAAAGTCTCTAACGGTAACCTTCTGCTCCGATACATCGAGCAAAATAGTCTTTCCATGCCCCATGATGTACTCATCAATAGAGTTGTCGAAAACCTCCTTTAGGAGAACATAAATTCCGTCATCGGGCTGTGAGCCATCGCCCAGCTTACCCACGTACATCCCTGGTCGCAACCGAATATGATCGTGCGATTCCAGCGTCCTAATGCTATCCTCTGAATATGTTCCGTCCATTTCGCTTCAAATCGTTGAAATCATTATTAACCTACAAAAATAGCAATAAAAACCCCCTTTCGGAAAAGAGTTTATCAACACGAAATTAACATGTCGTATAAACCAAAATTTTAAACGTTAAATAGTATTTAGCTAAATTTTCAATTTGTAGAACAAAGAAATAACTTTCATGTTAAGTAAAATAATTCTATTTTTGCAGATTAAATTGAGGAAAAGTTATTTTACATGGGAAAAAAGAAACGAGAAGACGTAGAAAACTTGGTTAATTGCATAGTCAATGCAATTGTTGATAAGAAGGGGGATGATTTAGTTAACCTTGATCTGGGGAAGTTGCCCAATGCTATATGTAAGCATTTTATTATATGTAACGCCGACTCTACTACACAAGTTGCTGCCATAGCAGAGAATATTGAGGATAAAACTATTGAGTTGTGCAACGAAAAGCCTTGGCAACGAGGAGGATACGAAAATTGCATTTGGGTAATTCTCGATTATGTTGATGTTGTGGTACACGTTTTTCAAACAGAGTGGCGTCAGTTTTACAAGCTTGAAGCACTTTGGGCTGATGCTAAAAAAACCACTTACGAAGTAAATCAAGAAGGTGCAGTTGTCGTCAACAAAGGTGTCTAACAAATTAGCAATTAATAACAACAATGGTTGAGACGGATAGTAAACAGAAGGACGAGAGCAAGGAAAAGGACTCTAAAGGAAAAGAAAAAGAGCAGAAGAAAGCTTCTGAATTTGTACCACCTCCAATGGGTGGAAAGAATCGATTAACAAACAGTAAGTTTAATGTTTACTGGGTTTATATCCTAATAATCCTAGCATTTCTGGGGTTTAACTATTTTTATAGTGTTAAAGGGCCTGTTGAAGCAAGTCAGGACGAGGTTATTTTTCAGATGCTTGAGCAGGGGGATGTTAACAGGCTTGTTGTTGTAAGGAATCAGGGAAAGGTTGAGGTTTATTTGCATGAAAGAAGCCTATCAAGGTATTCAAATCGTCTTGGAGAGAATGCCCAGAACGTGCAGCCACTTGGTCCACATTTCTTTTTCACCATAGGATCAATCGATAGCTTTGAGCGTCAGCTCAATGAAGCACAGGATGGGAAACCTCGAAACGAAAGGGTATCGGTTGGGTTTGAGGATAGACCCAACTACATTGGAGAGATTATTACATGGATACTACCCATTCTGATTTTAGTTGGGGTATGGCTTTTCATCTTTAGGCGAATTAGCCGAGGTGCTGGTGGTGGCCCTGGAAATATATTCACCGTAGGAAAGTCAAAAGCTCAACTTTTCGACAAGGAGGCAACCATTAAGATTGATTTCAAGGATGTTGCTGGCCTCGAGGAGGCAAAGGTTGAGATAATGGAGATCGTAGATTTTCTGAAGAATCCCAAGAAATACACTGACCTTGGGGGAAAAATTCCTAAGGGAGTTTTGCTTGTTGGGCCTCCGGGAACAGGAAAAACTCTATTGGCAAAGGCTGTTGCTGGCGAAGCAAATGTCCCTTTCTTTAGCATGTCTGGATCCGACTTTGTGGAGATGTTTGTTGGAGTTGGTGCATCACGTGTACGCGATCTTTTCAAGCAAGCCAAGGAGAAAGCACCATGCATTGTATTCATTGATGAGATTGATGCAATTGGAAGAGCAAGGGGGAAAAACGTAAACTTCTCTTCAAACGATGAGAGGGAGAATACGCTAAATCAACTCCTTACCGAGATGGATGGTTTTGCCTCCAACCAGGGGGTTATCATTCTGGCAGCAACCAACAGAGCCGATATACTTGACAGAGCACTCTTGCGCGCAGGACGTTTCGACCGACAAATTCATGTTGAGCTCCCCGATTTCAAGGAACGTCTCGAAATTTTTAAGGTTCATCTAAAACCATTAAAACTCGACGAGAGTTTCAGCATAGATTTCTTAGCAAAACAGACACCTGGCTTCTCCGGTGCCGACATAGCTAACGTATGCAATGAGGCCGCTCTAATTGCTGCTCGAAAGAATAAGCCCTTCGTCGAAAAGCAAGATTTTCTTGATGCTATCGACAGGATAATAGGTGGCTTAGAGAAGAAGAATAAGATTATTTCGATGGACGAAAAGCGAACGATTGCTTTCCATGAGTCGGGACATGCAACCGTTAGCTGGCTTCTTGAGCACGCCAACCCTCTTTTGAAGGTTTCAATTATTCCCCGAGGAAGAGCCCTTGGAGCAGCATGGTACCTCCCCGAGGAGAGGCAGCTTACAACCACCGAACAGCTCCTGGACGAGATGAGTTCTGCTTTGGGTGGAAGGGCCGCCGAGGAAT
>CAYZSD010000060.1:0-18783 GCA_964481075.1 uncultured Rikenellaceae bacterium
TTGTTCATCTGATTTTGTGCAAGCTACCTTACATAGATGTTTCATGATATTTATTTTTGAACAAAGATAACGAAAGAAAAAAAAAAAAAGCTAGGATGAAGATAAATACCTCCCCCGAAAGGAACCATAGCCTTGCGGCTATTGAGATAGCCGTGGCAAGTTCCACAGGAACACCGAATGCTGATAGCCCAATAACGATGAGACCCTCGCGAACCCCAAGGCCGCCCGGAACAATAATGGCAAGCAAGCCAAGTGTTACCGATAACGGAAAAACGAAGGCGGTGAGGATGCTACAACCAGGCAGAACGGCACTAACGAAAAGCCAAAAGGCTATGTCCCAAAGTAGCCAGTAAAGGCCAATGTAACCAACTAAACCAAATAACTCCTTGGTTCCAACCCTTGGGATGTCTAACTCCTTTTTGAATACTTTTTTGAATACAAATGCAAAAATTCGACGAACCCAACCCGAAAAGTTAAAGAGTGTGAGGGCAATGATGAGCAGTAATACCAGAACAAAAAGCTCAATGTTCCTATGCGAAACGCCAAATACCACAAGAGCCTGAATAAGCCCAAGCCAAACGTAAACCATTTGTTCCTTGAGCGATGCGTAAGAGGAGGTTTTGAGTGAATGTCCTATTATCGAAACCTTCGATGCTCTCCCCAGGATTACCCACACTTTCCCCGGAATAAACTTGGCGAAAACCGAAAGCCCGTGCGAGGAAATTGCCTCCTTTCTGCTAACCTCAATGCCGTGAATCGATAGGGCCTTCTTCCAACCAAGTGCTGAGCCAATAAACCCAGCCCAAAGAAAAATACACGAAACTCCAAGTAACCAGGGGTTAAATGATATTCCCTTAACATCTATGTAGTTATACTTATACAGGAATGCCAGCAGGAATGCCAGCGAGATGTATATGAGGGCATTGAAGAATAGCTTTCGCATGGCTACCGTAAATGCTTATTGCTGTCCATATCGAACCACATGGCAAAAAGGATGAATTGCACACCCATTATCACCGAAAACATCCAGGCCAGGAAGTTCACCTTAGGGATATGGTCGAAGGCAACCCAGTAGTATATGTACCTAACCAACAGAGGAATACTGAGTATTTGCAGAAGGAATCCGAAGAGGTAGAAGAACACAAGCGGGTGAAAATCGCGAATGATGTACTTCTCCTTTAGGCGGAAGAAGAATCGTTTTACCAATAACCAGCCAATTGTGAAAACCACCTTCCGGACCTTCATCTTACTTTTCTCGCCCACATTATACACAGGTTTGGTTATCACATCGCGAACACGGAAGCTGAATATATTAAGCCTCACCAGCAGGTCGTTGGGTTGCCCATAACGTTTGTACATCCTATCCCAATCAATGGCGTGAAGCGCCTCCTTCCCAATGGCTGTGTAACCACTCTGCGAGTCGGCAATATGCCAGTAGCCCGAGGCAATTTTGGTTAGCAGCGAAAGGATGGAGTTCCCGAAATACCTTACCTTGGGTATTTGATTATATGCATCGCCGTAGAATAGACGGTTGGTTTTTGTGTAGTCAACTCCTTCCTCAATAATTGGGTCGAGCAGGCGTGGCATTTCGGCAGGATCCATTTGGCCATCGCCAGCCATAACCACAGCAATGTCGATATTGTTATCCCTAGCCCATTTGTACCCCGAGGCTATTGCACCACCCACTCCCTGATTCACTTCGTGCTTTATCAGTATCACCTTTGAGTTTACCCCAACAATCCCCTCAACAACCTCAACGGTTCTATCCCTACTTACATCATCAACAACTATCATCCTGTCAACATATTCGGGCATGGTTTCAATCACTCTTGCTATCTGTGTCTCTTCATTGTAGCAAGGGATTACGGTGGCTATGATTTTATTGTTGTACATCCTTTGAACGTATTATTATTTCAAAATCATCAAAATGGAAAGGTTTATTACCATTATTGGCAACAGTAACTCTTATCCTGTCGTCTGGTTTGAGAACATCGTTAATCTCTGTTAGAATACTCAATCTATTCCATTGGTAAATAAAACTATTCGATTTATATGAATCTTTCTCAAAAACATGAATTGCAACATCATCTCTAATAATCTCAACTTTGATAGTAGCATTGGTACTCTTTTGATTTTGATACAAATAGAATGACCCTTGAGCAAGAAGGGCGAAAGGTCTAATTTCGGTTTGTATATCTACTGTTTGTTCAATAATTAGTTTTTCTCCCTTTGGTATAGCGCATGAATAGAAACCGCTATTTGCATAACCCGATTTCACGAAAGTTCTACTGGTGTTGTCTTCAAAGTCGTCAGTAAAACTGTAAACTTCTACTGGGAAGTTTGTGCTAATACGGTTTATTCCAGCCGAAAACTTTTCGGTTTGCCAGAATAGTCCATGATAGGGTCGTGAGGTATGAAGGAAAACTCTCCAGAACATTTCTTTATTCATGTCCCAGTATAGAACATACTGAATGTATTGTTTGGTAAGTATTTGGAAGAAAATTATGCAAATCAAGGCAGTGTAAACAAAGAAATGCCGGTAGAATTTGCCAAACCTATCGACACCATAAGCAACTGGAATGAACCACAAGGCGTAGAAGTCGATGAAGGCCCTATGACCTAATGACATGCCAAACCACCACGACCACCAGGACGCAAGCATGTAAACGTTTACAAAAAGGTATAACGTAATGAATAAACCTTTGAAAGGTAATGATTTAATAAGCGCAAAGAGTCCAGGAATAGCAAAAAGAAGTATGGGTGTATAAATGAATAGCCCTTTCTTGTAGCTAAATAGTATGTTGATTATCTGTGGATTAGAAAAGTTGAAGCTACCCCCCTGATACGACCAAACCAATGGTTTTCCTGTTTGTAATAAATATATAATTGGTTGAATTCCAATGATTAGGATGAAAACAACGACAGGAAGCCCTATACGAATTAGTGGTTTGTCGGTAAGCCACTCAACAATCGAACGGAAGGTGAAGTTTGCTGGTAAACAAATTGGTATAAGGAATGCTAGAAGAATGCCGTTTGTTGGTCGCATTATTCCAATCAATGCCGATATGGCAGCAATAAGTATTAGTAACGATATTTGGAACTTTTCAAGAAAATTTATTGTAACAAGCAAAAAAATACATATTAGTGTAAAAGAATAAATGTGTGAAAATGAAGGTTCTACGGTGCTGTAGTATAGAGCAGGTGTGGCCAATACCAACGCTATCAAAGTAACTGAGATGCTAAAGTCCGAAAGAGATAATTTTTTGAGAATCCTGCCCAAAACCCATAGACCAAGGGCTAAGTAAAAGATTCCTGCAAAAAGAATTCCAACTTGATAGGGATATGAGAAGCCATTTGGCTCATAGCTCGATAGATGGGCATATATATGGCTTCCTAAGAAGAAGGGTAGCCAAAGGATACTTGTTCCTGCATAGCATATATTTACAATTCCTCCAGGTACCTCCCTGCGAAAATCGGCTGCTCCAATGGAGTTTTCGTACTCCTTTTTTTGGGCGGTATCTATGAATCCAAACTTAAGGTCACCATAAATGAAAACAGCAGGTAGGTATCCATAGTAACCAAATCCATCGCTTGTTATGTACTTCTTGTGCCAGGGCACATTCGATTTTGCAAATACAAGAATTATAAGGACAAGTATGTAAAAGATTATTTTCCACGAAGGTGTAAATATTTGCTTAAGCATTATCCTCATTTTTTGTGTTTATGAAATCATAAATAATCTTCATCAAACAAATTCAATTAATTATCCTCTCCCTTCAGGGCAGCATTGTAGTTTGGCCGTTGAAGTTTATTCCAGTAATCTTTGCTGGGTTTAAGTCGAAGGAACGAGTCCCAGTACGATTCCTTGGTCATCGAGTCCCAATGGATTGCTCCGTAATGGTACTGGAAATGCTGGAACACCCCATGCGAAAGGAGTACAGTGAAGGTGGCCAGAATGGCGATTTTCTTCAGCCTTTCCGAGTCCAGTGCATACTGCACAAGGGCTGCCAGGGGGAATGCCATAATGGCGTAGGATTCAATCATTGGCCGACCTCCATAGCTGCCGCCATACCACCAGCACCACCACGAGAAGATGATATAGATGTTAGTTGCCATGAATGCAGCTATGGCGAAGCTTTGTCCCTTAGCATACTTCCGCAGAGTAATGAGGCCTGCAAATGCTGCAACCATTATGGGTGTGTAGAGCAACCAGCCCTTGCGGTAGCTGAAAAGTCCCTCAACTATTTTTGGGGAATCGAAGAAAAAACCTTCCTGATCGTATGCGTTGTAAAAAAATAGCCCTGCTTGCTGCTTCCAGTATAGCATCTGAGGAATCCAAACCACTATGGCCGATAAAATCATAAGGGCTAAGTAGTTTCTTCGTTCTAGAAGTAGTTTGAATCGTTCACCGAATTGCTTAAAGGTTGAAACACCCCAAAGAACGAAGAGGATGCCAATGAGAGCATTGGTGGGTCTAATAAGGGCAATTAACCCGCAGAGCATCCCAAACAGAATGCTGTTTAGTATGGTAGCCTTCCTGAGCCAGTGGTTGAGACACAGGACAAAGCCAGCAAATAGGGCGAAGCTATATACATGAGTCATGCCAGCCTCACGGGTTGAATACCAGAAGAGGTTTGTTGAAAACACAATTAGGATTAGGGTTATTGCAGTTGTTGTTTCGTTGAAGTAGGAAAGGAGCAACCGACGAATAATGATTAACCCAAGAATGAGGAAAATGAGCCCAGCCATGGAAATGGCAAAATGGTAGGGTAGGGTGTAACCATTTGCTTCGTAACCCAATGGCTCTGCAAGGAAGTGTGCCACGAAGAAGAAAGGGCTGTAAAGAACTGACATCCCCATTGTGGTTTTAAGTATCAGCTTCTTTTTGGGTGATACGGAAGGCCAATACCACTGGCTGAATTTATCTCTATCCTTATAGATGAACTCAAGGCTTATGTCCTTATATATAAATTTTGCCGGAAGGTAGCCATAGTACGATAGCACGTCCCATTGGATTATCTTTCCACTTTTCCAGGGGCTTGTGTTGGTTTGATACCATATCGAAAGCAGTGCAATAACCACAATGCTCACAGCCGATAGGCTGATATTCCTAATTTTTTTTCTTGCTTCTCCAAAAAATTCCATACCTAATAATTGTCCAAAGAATTTTAAATGAATCAGTAAAGGTTAGCTTTTTCCCTTGAAGCGCTGTTCGTGGAACGTAGCTAACGGGTATCTCAACAATATTGTTACGCTTAATTTTTAGGGCTTTAAGAATTAGTTCGGCTTCAAATCCAAACCTGTTCTCCTTTAGAGTTATCAGGTTCAGCAGGTTTCTGTGTATTAGCTTATGGCCGCAGGCCATGTCGGTAAGCTTAACATCAATCAGTACCGAAACGAAGAAGGTGAAGAGCCGGTTGGCCAGGTATCGTCGGTAGCTGGCTAGGGGACGCAGCACGCCGGGCATGTAGCGCGAACCATTCACAAACTCAACGTTCAGGGCAACCATTGCTTCCAGCATTCGGGGAATGTCGGAAGGGAGTAGCTCCAGGTCGGCATCCTGAACAAACAGCACGTCACCACTTGCCTTTTCGAAACCTTTTCGTACAGACGCCCCTTTGCCCGAATTCACCTTGCTCTCAAGTACTTCCAGAGAATCGTAACGACCCTGGAGTTCCTTTGCAATGCTAAGGGTGGCATCGGTTGAGCAGTCGTCAACAATGATAACCTCCATTGCTTGAATAAAGGGTGGGTAATGAACCTTGAAAACCTCATCAACAACTTTTTCTATCGTTGAGGCTTCGTTGAACGCTGGTATTATAATGCTAAGTTTCATTCTTATAACTGATTACTCTTTTACTGAAAATCCTAACTTAACTAAATTTTCGGGGTTTAGCAGGTCTTGAACCCTTTGGTTGTCGGCAAACCCAGCTCGTTTAATTGCCTCAAAGATATTAATTCCTTCTGAAATCATAAGCTGGGCTATACCGTTGGCCGCTTTATACCCAATGGCTGGCAGAAGGGCAGTTGTGAGCGTAGGGCTAGAAAAAACGTTGCTTCGTGCCTTTTCGATGTTCACAACCAACCCTGAAACAAGATGCTCCGACATCGACATGCAGGCACCAATTAGAAGCTTAATGCTCTCAAGAAGTGCATTTCCAATGACTGGAGTGTATGCATTAAGGTCAATGTTACCCTGTCCGCAAAGGTTACTGATTAGCAAATCATTTGAGTAAACCTTGTGTGCCACACTGATTGTGTACTCGCTTATTACAGGATTCACCTTGCTTGGCATAATGGAGCTACCCACCTGCCTTTTAGGTAGTATAAGGTGATTCCCGGATAGGTCGGAGCCTAATAACCTTATGTCCGATGCAATTTTCTCAAGATTTACAGCATGTGCCTTCAGGATAGCATGCACCTCAACCAACGAATCGAGGTTTGCGGTGGTATCGTTAAGGTTCTCGCTTCGGGTTACAGGAAATCCCGAGAGCTTCTGCAGCTTCGAAACCACGTCCATAATGAAGAAGCGTGGGGTTGCTATGCCCGTTCCAACTGCACCTCCTCCAAGGTTAACAACCTTAATCCGTTCGAAGCACTTCGACACCCTCCACCAATCGCGCGACAGCATGTCGCTGTATGTGCTGAAAAGCTGCCCCCAGGTCGAAGGTACAGCAGCCTGCATCTGGGTGTAGCCCATTCTGGGTACCGTTCGGTACTCCTTTTCCTTCTCCTCAATTCTTTCACGAAGGGTGTTTATTGCCCCTTCCAGCTTCATCAGAAGCTGCATGGTGGCAACTTTTAGCGCTGTTGGTACAACATCGTTGGTACTCTGGTAGATATTGGCGTCCTCAATGGGGTCAATCTGTGAGTAGGAGCCTGGTTTATATCCAAGCTTTTTTAAGGCAACGTTGGAAATAATTTCGTTAGTATTCATGTTGATGCTTGTCCCAGCACCCCCCTGCATGGCAGGAACAATGAAATGGTTGAAGTGCATCCCGCCCCAAACCTCACCCGAAGCTTCAATTAGTACCGTAAGCTTTTCAAAAGGGATTCTTCGCTCCAGCTTATGCCCAAGATTATCGGCTTCCATTGCTTTGTATAGCTCTAAAACACTTAAGTAGCACGCATTTTTAACCATCCCAAGAGCTTGATACCACTCTACATGGAAAGGGGATGGGCATGGAAAGTTTTCCCTTGCCCTAACCGAATGGATTCCATACAAAGAATCCTCCGGAAGTTTGCACTCACCCAGGAAGTCGTACTCTATTCTATTCATAATGCTTGTCAAAAGTAGCAAATTGTAACGAAAATTCATTCACAAGAGGAAGGAAAACTATGATTGCCATTCTTAAAACCTAATCGAAACATTCGACTTGAAATATCGATAGTTACTCATTGAAAACTTACCATTTACCAAATCTAGTGCTAATTGTGCTGGTTTTATCAATTAAAAGTATAAATTTGCAGTAAACAGATAGATTATAAAAAATTGGGGTTTAATTATCGTAATGACACAAAATTTCAAGATTAAAAGATCTCTAAATACCCGAGTTCTACTTACTTTTTTGGGATTGCTCGTTCCCCTTTTTGCATTTCTTATCCTCGGGGTTGAGGTATTGCTTTTCCCTTCGGTTAAAAATCGTGCCATCAACGAGCTAAAGAACACAACAACCCTTCTTTGCAATAATATTCGTGCTACTGCTACTGTTGCCATTCGGAATCATCTAAAGGCGATTGCCGATAATAACAAGGACATCGCATTGCACCATCTTAGGCTGGCCGAGCAAGGCATATTTACTTTTAACGAAGCAGTTTTGCGTGTTCGGCAGGTATTGTTAAGCCAGCAAGTGGGGACATCTGGTTACGTTTATTGTCTTAATTCAAAGGGTATTGCTGTCATTCATCCCAGCCGCGGGGTTGAGGGTACCGATAATTCTCACTTCGAGTTTATTCAGAAGCAAATAGAGTTAAAGGATGGCTATTTAGAATACGACTGGAAGAATCCCGGTGAAGAGCACGAACGCCCAAAAGCACTATACATGGCTTACCTTGAACCTCTCGACTGGATAATATCAGCGTCAAGCTACCGGGCAGAGTTTAATGAACTTATAAATATAAACGATTTTAGAGAGTCGGTTCTATCGCTTAGGTTTGGGGAAAGAGGGTATGCCTATGTGTTTGCTTCCAATGGGGATGTTCTTATTCATCCCTCGCTTCAAAATATAAATGTTTTTGAGCGAAGCGAAATGCCTACCCAGTTTGTTAGGCAGATGGTTACCCAAAGAAAAGGGTTAATTGAATACTACTGGCAGAACTCCGATGAAAGAAATCCCGAGCATAAGATTGCTGTGTTCGAAACAATCGATGAGTTGAATTGGATTGTTGTTTCTTCTGCATATATGTATGATGTTCTGAATCCTGTTTTTACCGCTCGATTAATTACTTATACCTTAATAGTACTTCTTTTCGTTATTTCCTTTTTCACGGCTTACCTCCTTAGCCGAAGGCTAACTAAACCCGTTGAGGACATGGTTCGTACCCTCGATTATAATGCAAAGAACATGCTTAACGAGCCATTGCCTATCTACTCACAAGATGAGCTAGGTCGTCTGGCAATGGAGATAAACGACTATCTTGCTGTTGTAGAGGAACAAAACAAAAACATACGAAAGGAGAGAGCTAGGTACCTTAGCCTCTTTGAGGCTAGTCCCGATGCCGTTTTTCTTCTTAAAGATTTTTCTATCGTCGATTGTAACCAAAGCACCTGTACCCTCTTCGAAGGCTCACACAAAGATTTGATAGGTAAATCAATCCTTGACCTTTCCCCTTTTTCGCAACCAAACGACGAATCGTCGCATGTTATGGCCATTCGTTTGGTGGACTCACTTACCAGCAATACTGTTGAAACCTTCGAGTGGCAACATCTTACCCTTAAGGGAAAACCCTTCCATGCCGAAGTGAGGTTAAAACCTTTCGATAACCTGAATGGGAATAAGCTGTTGGTGGCATTTGTTCGCGATATTTCTGAGAAGAAGGAAGCTGAACAGCAGTTACAAAATCAGTCGAATTTCATTGAATCGATTCTTAGAGCAATACCCTTGCCCATATTCTTTAAGGATAAGGAGGGGCGTTATCTGGGTTGTAATAGAGAGTTCAGCCATATATTTGGTGTAAACTCGTTGAGTATTATTGGGAAAACGGTTCATGAGCTATGGCCTAGCGAGCTATCAGAATTCTACCATCAAAAGGATTTGGAACTAATTTCTAATCCTGGACCTCAGTCCTATGAGTTTAAGGTTAAGAACAAGGAGGGGCAAAAGCTCGATGTAATCTTTGCCAAGGATGTTTTCTACGATGATAAGGGGAATCCCGCCGGAATTATCGGTGCATTTGTTGATATTACCGAGCAGAAAAGAACAGCCAAACAGCTCGAGGAGTATAAAAACCACCTTGAACTTCTTGTGAAAGAACGAACGGAGGAATTGGAAGCAGCCAACGAGGAGTTGACCTCTATTAATGAGGAACTTTATCATCAACATAGGGAACTTGAAGAAGCCATTCGTAAGCTTCAGGAAACGCAAGAGCATCTTATTCAGTCCGAAAAAATGGCCTCCCTGGGTGTTCTGGCTGCTGGTGTTGCTCATGAGATAAACAACCCTCTCAATTTTATCTATGGAGGGGTTTTGGGGCTTGAGAAGTATTTTAAGACCAACCTGGAGTCGCACATCGAAAAGGTTTCACCCATGATAACTGGAATTCATGAGGGTGTTCGAAGGGCTGCTAGCATTGTATCGAGCCTTAACCATTTTAGCCGAAGGTACGAAATGCCAAATGTTGAGTGCGATATCCATCAGATTATCGAACACTGCCTGGTTATGCTCAATAACGAGTTGAAGTACAGGATAGATGTAATCAGGGATTTTACACCCGATAGCTATATACTTGTTGGAAATGAAGGAAAGCTACACCAGGTATTCTTAAATATTCTGGTAAATTCGGTACAGGCCATTGAGAACAATGGGACTATTAGAATAACCACCGAGGTAAAAGGGAACAAATTGGTCATATCAATTAGTGATACAGGACAAGGAATAAGCCCTGAAATTATTTCGAAGGTTATGGACCCATTTTTCACCACTAAAGATCCTGGAAAGGGTACCGGATTAGGGCTTTCTATAACTTGCAGCATTGTAAAGGAGCATAAGGGAACAATCGATATTGATTCAAACCCAGGTCAAGGAACCACTGTGGTAGTAACATTACCTTTAAAAGCATAAAAAATTTACCATGAAAGAAAAGGTTGCAATTTTATACGTTGATGATGAGCCAATTAATCTGGAACTTTTTGAAATTAACTTCGAAGAAAAGTACACAGTACTAACTGCCATTTCTGGTCTAAAAGCCTTCGAAGTTCTTAGAGAAAAACAAGGTATTGTTGTAGTTATAAGCGACATGAAAATGCATGGAATGAATGGGCTGGAGTTTGTTGTAAAGGCTAAGCAGGAATTCCCCGATTTGGTTTATTTCATCCTTACAGGGTTCGATATTTCACCGGAGCTTGCCGAGGCTCTAAATAAGGGAGTTATACAAAAGTATCTTTACAAACCTTTCGACCTTCTTGCCATTGAAAAGGCAATAGAAAACGCCATTGCACAAAAGAAGTAACCTTCTGAACAATGGCGTTTAATAGAAATCCTTCCTCTAGTTGCTATATCTCATCCATTTCCACATTTCCTGCCAGGTATGTTTTTTCCCGTAAAGAAGAATACCAACCCGGTAAATTTTTGCGGCTAACCATGTAAATACAATAAAGGTTACTACAAGCAGAAAACCTGAAAGTAGCAGTTCCCAAGTGGGTACACCGTAAGGTAAACGGGTTATCATAATAATTGGCGAAGTGAATGGAATCATCGAGAACCAGAAGGCCAGCGACCCATCGGGCGACCTTAATCCACTGACCATTACAACAATTGCAAGTATTAGGGGAATGGTAATGGGCATGACAAGTTGTTGTGTGTCGGCCTCATTGTCAACAGCCGAGCCCACCGCAGCAAAAAGTGCAGCGTATAGCAAGTAGCCTCCAATAAAGAAGAATATAAATCCCCCAATGATAAGAACAAAGTTAATGTTCGACAGGGCATTCATCATCTCATTTGCTAAACTATCCTCAGCAATACCATTGGGTACCACTGGGTTGGCTCCTTGCTGCTCCATAAGGCTTGTAACCACCTCACTCTGATTGGTTAAATTTGAAGGCTTGTCGATTAGAAACGAGCTGGCAGTGGTGATCAATCCAAAAGTTAACAGAATCCATACCACAATCTGTAGCAAGCTAACGGCTGCAATACCTAGAATTTTGCCCATCATAAGCTGGAATGGCTTAACAGACGAAACAATCACCTCAACAATTCGGTTGCTTTTCTCTTCTATTACCCCACGCATAACCTGTGTGCCAAAAAGGAAGATTAGCATATAAACAAGGAAACTGAGAATGTAAGCAATTCCCATTGCTACCTCAGCCGAGCTCTCCTTGGCTTCGCCATCCTTAGTCCACTTAATGGTTCGAACCCTTATGCTGGTTTTGATGCTATTCAGTATCTCGTCGAGATTCTCAATGTCGTAAGTCTTAAGTTTTTGTGTCTCTATCTCATTCTTTATCGACGATGAGATATGTGAGGTGATGTCGATGGAGGGTTGTTTGTCGGAGTAGAGTAGCACTCCATCGGGTGAGTTGGCAACCATCCTGCCAATATACAGCACAGCGTAGTAGTTCGATTCCTTGAAGGTGTTTTGTAAATCAGTAACTTTTACCCCTTCCAGGTAGGTGAACTTTAGGTAATCGGTTTCGGCAATTTTATTCATGAACAAGCCAGAGTCGTCAATAACCGCAATGTTCCGTTCCTTCTTGTCGTCCATGGTGGCAATAACAATTGGTACAACCCATAGCGCAGCGAATAGGATAGGAGTTAGAACGGTCATTATGATGAACGATTTCTTCCTCACTCGGGTAAGAAATTCCCTTTCAATAACTAGCAGTATTTTATTCATTGTGGTTTGAATTAGTTGTTTTTCAATGTTTACTTAACGCTATGAGCCTTATTGTATTCCTGTACAACCTGAATGAATATCTCATTCATGCTAGGAACCACTTGATTAAAACCAATGATTTCAACAACAGGAAGTACCAGCCCAAGAAGCCTATTATCGCTGGAATACTGGTGTACTTTAATTTGAGCTTTTGTAAGGCCTCCCTCTTCTTTATGGGATATCATTTCATAGCTCAACCCTAAGTTTTCCTTCACCTTTTCAACATCACCCCTAAAGGTAAGTTCGAAAACGTTGCTTCCGTACTCCTGCCTGATTCTATCAATAGGTCCACTAAGAATATTCTTCGATTTGTTGATAAGGGTAATGTGGTCGCACATCTCCTCAACGCTCCCCATATTATGTGTTGAGAAAATAATGGTTGAGCCCTTCTTCTTTAGGTCAAGAATCTCATTCTTGATGATATTAGCGTTTATTGGGTCGAAACCGCTGAAGGGTTCATCGAATATTAGAAGTTCTGGTTCATGTATCACAGTTACAACAAATTGAATCTTCTGGGCCATACCCTTCGATAGCTCCTCAATCTTCTTTTCCCACCAGCCTTGAATTTCTAACTTTTCGAACCAATACTTAAGCCTTTTTAAAGCTTCTGGGCGGCTTAAACCCTTCAATCGTGCCAGGTAAATGGCGTGTTCGCCAACCTTCATCTTCTTGTATAATCCCCTTTCTTCTGGGAGGTAGCCAATGGAATAGATATCGTCCGATACCATTTTTCGCCCATTGTATCTTACCTCGCCTTTATCGGGCCCTGTGATTTGATTAATTATGCGGATGAGGGTGGTTTTCCCTGCTCCATTGGGTCCCAGCAAACCGTAAATGCTCCCTTTGGGTACGCTAATGCTTACATCATCGAGCGCAAGATGGTTTGTAAAACGTTTCTCAATGCCTTGTGCTGAAAGTATTTCCATGGTTTTTGTGCGTTATGTTTTGTTTCAAAAGTTGAACAAAAATATTACAATTGCTCGATTTGTGTGTTTATTTAGCATTAAATTAACCAATTTCACATTTTTTAAGAATAATAATGAAACTAGGAAATTTTACTAAGTATTTCTTCTGTAATGGTTTTAGGGTCGAAATTATCGAAAACCTTCTCAAAAACTATCTGGTTTTGCCTTTCCGTTATCGTTTTATTGTATGCTTTGTCGTAGTAGTATAGAAGAATTTTTGTGAGCTCATGAAAATTGCCCGAATCCAACTCGTCCAAGGCGAGTTTTAGGTTCTGCCCGCCTAACCTCTTGGATATTTTCAATATTGAGCTGGCTAGAAGGTTTTTTTCAAATATTGCATACTCTTTCACAAGCCGCTCGATACGGGTTTCCAGTGACAGGTCAACCCTGATAAGCTTGCTGGTTCGCATCTGTCGCCATAAGGGATCTGGAATGGCAACAGTGCCAATGTTTAGCGACTCATCCTCCATCCATACAGGAAGTTTGGGATTCAAACCTTTCATGGCCCAAAAAAGATCGTTCTGAAATTGCTCCGATGTGGGCTGAGCTCCCTGACCAAGGCTTCCAAATGCTGACCCTTTATGATGAGCTATTCTTTCAAGGTCAACTACTTGATGGCCATTTTCTTGCATATATCGAAGCAGTTCTGTCTTTCCCGATCCAGTACAAGCCGTAATAATTCGAATGTCCAAGGGCTGAGCAAAAAAATCGAGAATGTGGTTTCGAAACCCTTTATATCCATTTCGAATTGTTACTGTTGGAATATCGGCGATATTTAGCAACCACGACACTCCTGCCGAACGCATTCCACCTCTCCAACAATGAACAATCAGATGATTCCTGATGGGTAGCTTCGACCCTTTTTTGACAATGTCAGCTAGCTTGGGGCCAACAAAATCTAATGCTTTGAGCATTGCGGGTTTCCTCCCGTTCTGCTTGTATAGGGTGCCTACAACCTTTCGTTCCTCATCGCTAAAAAGTGGAATATTTATTGCTCCAGGGATATGACCAGCGGCATATTCTTGCGGGGAACGTACATCGATTAGTGAGTTACCATCGAGGTACGCCAAAAGTTCGTGGGGGTCAATCGATTTCAAAATTTCACTGGAACTATTCTATGTAATTGATTGTTAGTTTGCTAATCGAAGAAACCCCTCATCCTTTCAAAGAAATTTCTGTCGCTACTATCGGGGTTTGGAGTAAAACTCTTAGAACTAGAAAGTCTTTCAATAAGAACTCTTTCTTCCTTTGTAAGGTTCTTTGGTACCCAAACATTGATTGAAACAAGCAAATCGCCTCTGCCATAACCATTCACATCGGGAAGCCCTTTGCCTCTAAGCCTAAGCACCTTTCCCGGTTGTGTTCCTGGTTCAATTTTTATTTTAACCTTCCCTTCAACCGTGGGGATTTCGACAGGGGCTCCAAGTGTTGCATCGGGGAAACTTACGTATAGGTTGAAAATTAGGTCATTACCATCCCTTAGCAGGTCAGGATGCTTTTCTTCCTCAATGAGGACGAGTAGGTCGCCATTTACACCACCCCTGCGGGCAGCATTTCCTTTTCCCGATACCGACATCTGCATCCCTTCGGCTACCCCTGCGGGAATTTTTAGTGAAATAACCTCAGAGTCGCGTACAATTCCTTCCCCAGAACAGCTTGTGCAGCGGTCGGTTATCATTTTTCCTTCTCCTTGACAGGAGGGGCATGGCGATGTTGATTGCATTTGCCCAAGGAGGGTGTTGGTTACCCGTGTAACGTATCCCGATCCACGGCAAGTGGAACAGGTTGAATACGATGAACCTTGAGCCGCACCTGTTCCCGAACACGATTTACAGCTAATATACTTATTTACCTTAATTTTCTTTTCTACACCATTGGCAATCTCCTGAAGATTAAGCTTAACCTTCACACGAAGATCGGTACCCTTATTGACCCTTCTTGAGCCACCCCTGCTCCCAAATCCACCGAATCCTCCAAATCCAGAAAAGTGACCCCCGAAAATATCACCAAACTGAGAAAATATGTCCTCAACGGTCATTCCTCCTCCTCCGAAGCCACCTCCACCGTTAACACCAGCATGCCCATACTGATCGTAGCGCGCGCGCTTGTTATCATCGCTTAGCACCTCGTAGGCTTCAGCAGCCTCCTTAAAGCTCTCCTCTGCGCTTGAATCGCCCGGATTCTTGTCGGGGTGGTATTTGATAGCCATTTGCCGGTAAGCTTTTTTAATCTCCTCTTTACCAGCACCTTTGTTTACTCCAAGTACTTCGTAGTAATCTCGTTTTGCCATTTATTGCTTTGTATTGTTCTATTCTCCAACAACCACTTTCGAAAATCGTATTACCTTATCATTCAGCTTGTAACCCTTTTCTACCACATCCACAATTTTCCCTTTCATCTTTTCATCCTGAATGGGTATCTTTGTGATGGCCTCATGAACATCTGTATCAAGGTCTAAACCAATTGCTTCGATTTCTTTTACTCCGTTTGCTTTGAGAAACTCCATAAACTTAGCCTGAATCAGAGCTAATCCTTGCTTTACAGCCTCAATGTCAGTTGTGTTTTGAGTGCTCTTAATTGCTCTTTCAAAATCATCGATAACCGGAAGGATAGCCTTCATAGCGTCCTCAGCCCCATACTTCAACAGATCCATCTTCTCTCTTTGGGTGCGCTTACGGTAGTTATCGAACTCTGCCGAAAGCCTAAGGTACTTGTCCTTTGACTCTTCGAGTTGTGTTTTTAGGCTTTCTAACTCTCCGTTTTCTTTACTAATTGTTTGTTCGTCAATTACATCTGTTTGGCTTTGGCAGGCGTTTTCAGCCTGAGCGGTGCCATTGTGGCTTGAGTCGTTAACCTCGCCTTGTTTTGGTATAGAATTCTCGATGATGGGTTCTTCTGCTTTCTGAAATTTTTTCTTGCTCATATTGATTCAACATTTTATTTAACATCACGAAGTGCCAAATCAAAACCCTTGCCATTCGTGAATTATCCGACAAATTGACATTAATTGAGTATTCCAGTGATTTTTTGACAATTTCTGAAGGGGTTACTTTCTAACTATTTGTGCCCCAATAGCATTTAGTCGGGCGTCAATTTGTTGGTATCCTCTATCAATCTGCTCGATGTTGTGGATTATACTTGTTCCTTCTGCCGATAGGGCAGCAATAAGTAATGCTACTCCAGCCCTGATATCAGGAGAAACCATTGAGGTTGACCTTAACCTCATTTGATGGTTGTGTCCAATTATGGTGGCTCGATGGGGGTCACAAAGGATTATCTGTGCACCCATGTCAATAAGCCTATCAACAAAGAAGAGCCTGCTTTCAAACATCTTCTGATGGATTAGGATTGCTCCTTTTGCTTGAGTGGCTACCACCAGAAATACGCTAAGAAGGTCGGGGGTAAGGCCCGGCCAAGGAGCATCGGCTATGGTCATGATGGAACCATCGATAAAGGTTTCAATCTCATAGCTATCCTGCTGGGGAATGAAAATATCATCGTTTACCCTTTCAAGTTTTATCCCTAGCCTTCGGAACGATTCAGGTATGATGCCAAGATTTTCGTACGAAACATTCTTAATTGTAATTCCACTTTGGGTCATGGCTGCAAGGCCTATGAACGACCCTATTTCAATCATGTCGGGAAGAATGGTGTGCTCGGTACCTCGAAGCGATTCAACTCCCTCAATAGTAAGGAGATTTGAACCAATACCTGAAATCTTAGCACCCATACGTACCAGCATTTTGCAAAGCTGTTGAACGTAAGGCTCACAGGCGGCATTGAAGATGGTGGTTTCACCGGGTGTGAGAACAGCAGCCATGATAATATTGGCGGTTCCTGTTACTGAGGCCTCATCGAGAAGCATGTATGCTCCTTTCATCTTGTCGCCCTTCACCTCGAAGAAGCTTTCCTTGGGGTTATAGTTGAATTGCGCCCCAAGTGCCTGAAAACCCATGAAGTGTGTGTCAAGTCGTCTTCTCCCAATCTTGTCGCCTCCTGGGCGAGGGATATAGCCAACTCCAAAACGTGCAAGAAGAGGGCCCACAACCATTATTGAACCGCGAAGTGAAGCCGCTTTATCTTTAAAGTCGCTGGTGGTTAGGTATTTGAGATCTACAGAATTGGCTTTAAACTTACAAACAGAGGGTGATTCCCGATTTACCTCAACACCCATCGAACAAAGCAACTCGATAAGCTTGTTAACATCCCTAATGTCAGGAATATTGCGAATGGTTACCTCTTCAGATGTTAAAAGTACTGCGCAAAGGATTTGCAATGCTTCATTCTTTGCACCTTGTGGGGTAATATCACCTTTTAGCGTTCTTCCGCCAGTTACTTCAAAGGTTGCCATCGTATTTGTTTTAAAGGGTTACTTCTTTCGAGGGGGAAATTTTTTCTTGCTTTTATGGGAATGAGATACTGATTCTTTTACCTCATGAAACTTAAAATCAGGTGATAACGATAGTTTTCCTCCACTAAGTGCCTTTACATCACGAATAATATCCTCATCGGAAACAGAATCCTTATTCCATGTAAGGTACGATTTCTTCATGTGATTGGCAATGAGGTTGGTCAGCATCTCTTTTTGTTGAGCATCCTCCAATTCAATGGCCTTATTCATTATCTGCTCCACCGATCGACCGTAATGCTTAATCTTAATCGGATTGGTTGGATAAGGTACCGCTTTAGGCTTTTCGTAAATGGTTGTTATATCGGGTTTTGGGTAAGGCGAATCGATATCGAGTTTGAATTCGGACATGATGTGTAGGTGATCCCAAAGCTTATGCTTAAAATCGTTCACATCGCGAAGGTGTGGGTTCATATTTCCCATCACGCTGATAATGGCTTTAGCCATGCGGCTTCGTTCTTCCCTGTCCTCTATGTCAAGCAGCTGGTTAACCATTTGTTGTATGTTCCTACCATATTCAGGTAGAACTAGTTGTTTACGTTGCGTATTGTAATCCATTGTTAAATTTAGGTTTTTTCTGAAAAAAACATGAAGGGTATTATATGCTTTTATGGGTGTAAATCAGAAAGTAAGGTAATACCTAAGGATCTGTTTATACTTGCAAAAGTAAAGCATTAGTCGTTAAAAACCAAATGATTTTTTGCAACTTACATTGTTTAGGTAATATGATTGTAGAGTTTATGATTTTATTAAGATTTTGAAATGTGGCTAAATTAATGTAGGTTTGATGTATTAAAACTGGACGCTGACTGATAGCAGAACGAAGAACGTTACAATTAAATAAAATACTTAAAATCACAAACATAGTGGTTTAATGAATCAACTAGCGAGGTATATTATCCTTGGAACTGGATTAGCCATTGTGCTTTTCTTGCTTTGGTATTTTGGGAGCATCGTTGCTTACATCCTCGTTTCGGCTGTACTGTCATTGGTTGGCAAACCTATAGTTGACCTCCTATGTAAAATAAGAATAGGTAATTGGCATTTTCCACGCTCTATTGGGGCTGTTGTTGCTCTTGTAACCATTTGGTTTGTTTTCATATTCTTTTTTAGGGTGATGATTCCTCTGGTTATTAGTCAAGTAAATGTGCTTAGCACGGTTAATGTCCCTAATATGATTGAGAATTTTAGCCAGCCAATACGGAATATTGACAGCTTCATACAAAGTTATCTCCCCGAATCGGCTAAAGGATTCTCTGTGCAGGATTATTTAATTGAAAAGGTTACTTCAGTTGTTAATGTAGGAAATGTTACAAGTAT
>CAYZSD010000061.1:0-18586 GCA_964481075.1 uncultured Rikenellaceae bacterium
TTTTATCGACCAGCGTCGATGCATCAACCTTTGTTGAAGCAATAAAATTTCTGGGTCTTGCAAAGTTGAACTCCTGTCGTTGGTTAGGAACTGCCGCAGCAGCTAAAGAGGTTGAGTAGAAGAAGGGGAACTTGATGTCGATATTTCCACCAGCAAAACGCTCGTCAACCTGAAACTTAAGAGTTACAGAGTTGTTAAATGCAACTAGGCTCATGTCGTCGCCAACAGGGAGGAACTTAATGAAAGGTGAATTAAACTCCATCCTATTGGGATTGAACCCGATAACTGAAACCCTATCGTTAACTGGTTTCAGTTCTGCGTTTACCCAACTAACAGTAATGTTTACATCGAACTTATTTTCCTTAATGGGGCTGTATGATACATTGATTATCCCATTCTTCCCACTCTCAGTAGAGAAGACCAGCCTCTGGGCCCAGGATGATGAAGGTGCTGCAAGTAGCACCATGAGCCCAATTCCTACAATTAATCTTGTTGTTTTCATGGTTAAATTGATTTTGAGTTTGAAGTTTACAAGGCTATCGTTAATTATTCATAATCTCTCTATTTCAAAAATCTATAGTAAAGACCAAACTCTACACCATACGAAATGATGCTATTAAAGGGATCTTCGTCAAAACTTTTGCCAGTAGTTTTGTAAAAGAAATCGTCAGAGTATCTAAGCTGTTTATACTCAATAGGTGTTATGCCAACCTGCGCATTCACACCAACTTTTAGAACAATGTTTCGTAAAATTACAAAACCTAAGCCCATTGAAGTAAATGCAGAAAGAGTTGTTTCAGGTACTTCCATTGGGTACTGATTGTCGAAACTTTTATTATTGTAAAAACCATACTCTTCAATATTCTGAAGAGTTACGTTCCCTAAGCCTGGGTATCTTCCTCTGGAAGTAACTGTACCAGTTAAGGAATAGGTTGATTCGCTAATCATGGAGTATATAACCCCCATATCAAAATGGAAGCCTACTTTTCCTTTTCCTCCCCTAAACTTTAAGCTGATAGGTATATCCATTGCTTTTATCAATGTTTCCTCCTCAAGTTCAGGTATTTCGAAGTAGGGATAGTAAGGATCACCATCTATATCATTAATGGTATTTGGAAGTTCATGGTTGAAATTATCAAGGTTTAGGTATGAGGTATAAGTACTCATTCTAACACCAGTTCCTAAGCCAAATCCTTTGGTTATCATCCAGTACAACTCAAAGGTTGGCGATAAAGCCTGACCAGGGGTTTGTTTCCAATCTATCTCGGAGGTAGCTGTTAGCATAGGGGTAAAGAACATGCTTTGATTAAAAGTCCCGCTTACACCTGCATATAGCCCCCCGAGGTTTTTATTGGCCTGTACCTGTGCATGTTTACCAGGATCGGCAGCTAGATTAATCGCAATCTTCTCAACTTTTGTGTCAACAAACGAAGCTTGAATGTGGAAATAGATAGTGCCTGAAAAGTTGTGAATCCTTTTCTTGTCGTAAAAGCCTTTAATTTTTTTAGTTGCCTTCACAATAGCAATATAAACACCTTTCTTTCCCTTTGGTTCGATAATGATATCTTCGACGTTGAAAACAACATCTAATCCTTCGGGATAGTATCTCTGTACAAACTGGGTGTAGGCAATAGGGCTTAAATACTTTCCACCATCACCCTTTGTAGGCAACAAGTCATTGAAGATAATATCTTTAGAGGTCTCTATGAAAGTTCCTCTGAAAGTATTTATCATGTTTAGGTCAATGGATACATCATTAGTGGTAAATGTTGACATATCGCTGTAGGTCTTCATAAGTTTCTCTATCTCCTTCCGGAGAGTTTCCCTTTGTACATCGTTGATATACTGTGCAAAACTAAAGCCATTTAATAAACCCATAAAGGCAACCAGCACAACGGTCTTTTTAATGAAATTATCTAGAATCTTCATATAGTTTCTATTTTTATCGAATTATTGTAAGTTTTGAGTGTACAGGTTCGCTATTGCCAATCCTAACTGATACAACGTAAACACCAACAGACCAATTCATTATTCTAATCTTTTCGGTTAGTATGGTTTCCGTCTTTTGGAAAATTTCCTGATGAACTACTACTCCATGTCTATTGGATATTGTTATATGCGCGTTGCCAGTTTCCTCACTTTCGAGTTCAAGGAAAAAATGGGTTGAAGTGGGATTTGGGTACAGATTAATCATGGTTTCTGCCACACCATACCCTGAGACTATCAAATCGTTGGAGGTGTTAGGACATTGTACGCTATTCGATATCATAACATTATAGACCCCAATCTGGTTTCTTGCAACGTAGTATTGGTTTGTTTCACCTTGTAATTGTTGCTTTCCCTGCAACCACTTATAGTTTACACCTTCCGTGGTACAAATAAGAATGTTAACGTTATTGGGTGATTTATGGTAAATAACTGGCTTTGTGGGAGCACTACTAGAACTTACTGTAATAGGTAGGTTTTTCATCTTTGGGCAACTCCCTGAAACTGTTTCAATTATTCTAATAAGCCCATTGCCTGCGGTGTTCCAAAGCATACGAATATCCTGATTTGTTGGGTTACTAGGCGAACCACCCGAATACACCCAAGTGTAGTTTGAAGCGGGTCTGCTAAGAGAATAAATTATCTCTGAGTTTACACAAACATTTGTTTCTCCGCTTATTACGATATCTGAATCATCAATTCTTACGTTTACCGTGAGGTAACTCGACCAAGGATTTTCGCAGGTTCCATAGTTTCCTCTAACCCTGATCTGTGCAGGGCCTGAATATAATAAACTCCATGTAATGGTTGCACTACTTCCGCTTTGGGTTAATGTCCCAGCAATTGTTGGAAGGATTTGCCAATCGTAAGACTGAGCTGGATATGGATAGGATGAAGTTGAATATGTTACGGCACTACCCGCACAAGGAGTTGTTGGGCCTGTTGGTGTGTTTGCATATATTGTACAAGTTCCTCCACTTTGTGTAGTAAAAGATACCTGATTGCCATAAGCAGTTCCATTGCTGTTTGTTGCAAAGGCCCGAACATAGTATGTAACATCAGGCGTAAGACCAGATATATTAATTGAAAATGAACCTGTGCCTGAACCACTTGGCAAAAATTGATTGGAAAGGGTTGGGTTTTCAGAAGTGCTCCAACAAACACCCCGTTGAGTAACGGTTGAACCACCATCGGAGGTAACATTACCACCTAAGGTTGCTGATGTTTGCGTGATATTTGATGGGTTAGCAGTGGTAACTGAAGGAAGGTTTCCAGGTTGCATCCCCCAAACATCATCAACTGTCATATTACCAGTTACATTCAATGGGCGATTGGGGGTTCCACTCCATTCTCCTCCACCCCATCCTGTATTCATAAAGTACTTATATTCATAACTCCCCGAAGGAATGCTAACTGTTGCCGTATAGAATATCTCTTCGTCATCAACGTCGGCCGATACCTCAAACTCATCGAGCATAAAAAAGAATGCATCGTAAGAAACATATTGGATAGCAATGTAAACCGTCTGTCCTGAGAATGAGCCTAAGTCGAAGTAAAACTCTGTCCAATCTGTGGGAGCCTCATAGTAATCGACAGCATGAATTTTGGTGAAGTCGGACGGGTTAGTTCCAGTAGTTGAAACCAATACCCTAAATCGTTCGAGACCGTAAGCGTCAGTAATTGATTTTACGTAGAAGCTAAGCTGACTGGTATGGTGCATTGAAAGTTGAGGAGTGATAAGCCACTTATCATCATTTAGGCCTGTGTATTGTGCCGCTAAAGCATATTTATCACCATCGTATGCAGGGTGACTGCCTTCAATTGATGGGCTTGTTTGGCTTGGATTAAAGACCATGAAAGCGAATTCTGTTCCCTCTCCTGGAAAATCAAAGTTGTTTGAGCTGTATGTGTTACCAGAGGTAAGCTGGTACGTTATCCAGGGTGTTAAATCGGTTGTAAAATCCTGATAATCTTCGAAGCTTTCGTAGAAGTTGTAGGGAGCCGTTTTATTTTTAGCTTTGCTAACTTGTGTCATCAAGATAGAGCCAGATGTTCCAGGTTCTGCCCAAGATGGAGAAGTGAAGCTACCTGTTAGGTAAACAACATCGCTGCTTGGGTCGAAGCTAGAGGCATCACTCATATCAACATTGAAGGTAACAGAATAACTTTGGCCGCTTGGTGTAAACTGCACCTGATCGACCCAGCCACAATCCTGACCACTCGATTCGCTACCATCCTTCGAGTAAAGCCATCTCACGCTATGATTACCCGAAGGAATTGAAAGGTTTACCTGACTCCATCCCACTTCGCCAGAGATAGCATTCTCTTGTGATCCATTTAATAATATGCTAAGATAATCGTATCCACTTTCTGACGAAACGCTCCACCAAAACGAAAGGTTACCAGGTCCCTGAAGGGTTGTTTCCATCCAGGAGCTTTGGCTATGACTAATAGCACCGCTCCGTGCGGCATCGACGCCATCGTGGGAATAGCTGGTTTGTCCGAACCATTGGGCATCGCCACCTGTGCTAAAACTTAAATCGAAATTATCTAGTGCCTGATTTAGGGATACAGTTTGACTTGACTCCACGTAAGCTTGGAGGTTCCAATTGTAGTTAAGTGCTGCGTTAAGGTCGGTGAGTTGCACCCATGCACCTGCCCAATAAATCATATTGCCCTTACCAGCAACTGCTGGTCCTGAATCACATCCTGCAGGGTGACCACCTTGTGTATTAATATTAACTCCAAACCAAAGCTCTACGGAAGCATCAATTGTATAGGGTGTTGCTAATTCAATATTATTCCAGTCATTTAATGTAATGCTTGCAACTTGCTGCGAATAAACTTCTGTTACATCGGCACCGACCCAAATCTTTACTGTGTAAACACAATCAGCATACCTAGGGAAAAAACTAATTCTTGTGATTTGGTGTCCATGAAATGATGAGATATCACCTGGCTCCCATCGGCTGGCGATATGAAAGTTAGCTACGCCATTAGTTCCAATACCGTTTGTATTACTACCATCATCCCAGTGAATCCAGACACCTTCATCGGTGCGGGCATGGTTTACTGGGACAGTAACTTCGCTCTTTTCCG
Source organism: uncultured Rikenellaceae bacterium (assembly GCA_964481075.1). Lineage (GTDB taxonomy): Bacteria > Bacteroidota > Bacteroidia > Bacteroidales > Tenuifilaceae > MWFE01. Next base: position 5,086 of record CAYZSD010000061.1, read on the forward strand.
CATCAAAAAGATGCTGCGTTTGAGCCAACCTTGGTGGTGTTTTTGGCGTCTCCTTTACCCTTTGTAATTGTGCTAAAGTGTTAAAAGAAAGGAGAGAAAAAAGCACCAGAAAGAATATTTGTATGTACTTTTTCATGAGAAATGCTGATTACTAATTAGTTATTTTTAGTTGATATATTAAGCTAAGTTAAGTAAAAAAAAAGCAAAAAAACAACACAAAATGAAATAAATAAAAAAAAATAATAAACTACCTATGATTAATGGAATATCAAAATTGAAAACCTTCAAAAAGTCAATGATAAAGACCACTTCAAGAAGTATTCCGGTAATTAAATTCAAAAAAATTAAAGAGTAATCCTATCAATTACATCAAGCACCTCGTTGTCTGAAAACAATATATTGTTACAATGGTTATTCCTGCATACCTGAAAAACATGCTTATTTTCAGAAATTGGTTCAGCTATTGAATGGTTATTTTTTAGAATAATAAATGGGTTTAATGTTTGTTTTTGAAATGAAATAAGAGTTTTTCCCTCATTTTGGGTTGAAGTAATTTCTGTTGAACCAATCAGCATTTTAAGGTAAAGATGAGCCCATTGATACATGAAAGGTCCTCCCCTATCGAGTTGGTTGCTTATATTGCAAACCATCTGTAAAGCAGTATCCCGAAATTCGTTTGACCGAAAGAAACACCCAAGAAACATTAAATTCTCAGCCATTACCCCAGCCGATGATGGTATTACACCATCGGTAAGCTCCATTTTTCTTACAATCAAATTGTCGTGTTCTTTGGATGTAAAGAAGAACATTCCGGAATCTTTATCGAAAAATTGATTTATTGCTATAGAAGTAATTCTCTTGGCTTTTTCAAGCCATTTTGTTTCTAATGTTGCTTTGTATAGACTTATATAAGATTGTATTAGGAAAGCAAGGTCATCGAAAAGAGCTGGGATAGATGCTTTCCCTTTACAGTAAATCCTTTTGATTACATCGTCATTAGTTATTAAATACGCCTCAATAAACTCAATAGATTTAATGGCTTGATTTAAAAACCGTCTCTCCTCAAAAATTACTGAGGCATTGGCCAAGGAGCTTACAGCTAGCGCATTCCAGGAAAGAATTTGCTTATCATCGGTTAATGGTCTTTTACGTTTCAATCGATAGCTAAGAAGTTTATCCTTTGACTGCTTGATTTTTATCTCAACCCCTTGAATATCAACACCAAGTAATGAAGCTACTTCTCGAATAGTGGCTGCTTCACGAAGTACGTTCTTGCAATGAAAATTTCCTACAGCCGATACCCCGTAATAAATCATAAAAATCTCAGAATCAACTCCTAATTGTTTCTCGATTTCATCCTTAGTGAATGTATAATACTTCCCTTCCTCGCCCTCACTATCAGCATCTATAGCGCTATAGAAGCCTCCTTCATGTGAACCTAACTCATTCGTTATGAAATCAATGGTTTGATATGCTATTGTTTTATAGTTTTCGTTATCGGAATGCTTAAAAGCATGTGAATAAAGATTAATAAGCTGAGTATTATCGTATAGCATCTTCTCGAAGTGAGGTACCTCCCATCGTTCATCGACAGAATATCGGAAAAACCCACCACCTAGATGATCGTAAATACCTCCTAATCTTATCAATTCAAGCGTGTTAAAAACATGCTTTTTTACGTTATCATCTTTGAAAACCCATGAATAATCCAAAAGGTAATGGATTGATCCAGGTAAGATAAACTTTGGCGCTCCTTTTTGCCCCCCATATCGTAAATCGAAGAATTTACTCCAATTATTGGTGAAACTTTTTATTGTTGAAATAGATAGTTCATTTAGTGGTTCCTTATTGGTTATTATTTCTGTTTTTGCAATGCCCCAATGAAGTTCTTCGGCAACTTCAATAACCCTTTTTGAATCATTAACCCATGTCTGATGAAGGCTTTGAATGATATCCAACCAAGCTTCTGTTCGGAAATAGGTTCCACCATAAACTGGTCGCCCATCGGGAGTGGCAAAGCAGTTAAGGGGCCACCCCCCTGAACGGGTAATTATTTGAACTGCATTCATATAGATTTTATCAACATCTGGTCGTTCCTCCCTATCAACCTTAACACAAATAAAATTCTGATTCAAAAAATCTGCAACTTCATTATTTGAGAAAGCCTCTCGCTCCATTACATGACACCAATGACATGAACTATAACCTATACTAATGAGCATAAGCTTATTATGCTTTCTCGCTGCTTCAAAGGCTTCATCTCCCCATGGGAACCAATTCACAGGATTGTTGGCATGTTGGAGAAGGTAAAGGCTGGTTTCATGTGAAAGACGATTCATTGCTTCAAATGTTTTCGTTGGTTATGTTGTATTTCAGACTAAACAAAAGTGTTGCCTCTTTGTTGAAATTAAAAAATGTTAATTGAAATCGACTATCTAAAGTTTTTTTAACTTTGAGCTTAGTTTTTTTTGGATACCATGAAATAAAGCAAAATCATTTTGCCACTAATCTATAGTTAATTATATGTTTATGAACAGAATAACGCTAATAGCACTCTTCTTGTTAGTAATGAGTTTTAGTGCTTGTGCACAAAAAGGGTACAGAATAGAAGTTACCATTGAAGACCTGAAGGACACCACATTGCTTTTGGGGTACCATTTTGGTGAGAAGAAGTTTGTTGCCGATACAGCTTACATTGACTCGAAAGGGGTTGCAGTTTTTCAAGGCGACTCAGCGCTTCAAGGAGGCATGTACATTGTTATACTTCCCCAACGCACCTACTTCGATATCCTCCTTGGCGACAACCAACACTTCAGCCTTAAAACCAACTCTGAGAGAATGATGGAGGATTTGGAGTTTAAGAATTCACCAGAAAATACTGCTTTTGCAAACTACCAGAGGTTTATGGGTGAAATGCAAAAGCAGATGGGTGAACTTCAGCAACAAATGCAAAGCATAGTTGGTGATGAGGAAAAAGAGCAGGAAATTGCTGAAAAGATAAAAAAACTGGATTCAGAAGTAAAGGAATATTGGGAAAAGATTATTGCTAATAATCCAAAGTGGTTCTTTGCCAACATGATTAGAGCCATCAAGCCCCTTGAAATGCCTGATTTTGATGTTCCTGAAACAGCATCAAACCCCGATTCTCTGAGGTGGATAATGAGCTACCTGTACAACCAAAAGCACTACTTCGACAATGTTGACCTTACTGATGAGCGCTTGATTCGAACCCCTTTCTTCCAAAGCAGGGTTGACTCATACTTCGACCGATTCCTGCTGCCCATTCCCGACACCATTATGCTTTACGCCGATAAGTTGATAGAACAAACCCGGGGAAACCAGAAAATGTTTCAGTTTATGCTTTCGCATCTTTTCAGCAAGTTTCAGAACTCATCAATAATGGGTATGGATGCTGTTTTTGTTCATCTGGCAGAAAAATACTACCTCTCGGGTGATGCAAAATGGATAAATGACGAAATGCGAAATCGTATAGCAGATAGGGTTGCTGACCTCAAACCAAACCTAATAGGAGCATTAGCTCCGAACCTTCGAATGACCGATTTCAACAATAAAGTTCATGAGCTACACAAGATTAATGCAAGGGTAACTATCATATATTTCTGGGAGCCAGGCTGTAGCCATTGTAAGAAAGTTACCCCCGAGCTCTTACAGATATATAGCAAATTTAAAAGTAAAGGGCTTGAAGTTTTTGGGATTTATACCCAAGGCGAAATGGATAAATGGAAGGAATACGTTTCAAAGAATAATCTTACCTGGATAAACGTTTGGGATCCGAACAGGGTGACAAACTACCATAAACTCTATGATATTTACAGTACTCCAATAATATATATACTTGATAAGGATAAGAAAATTATTGCCAAGCGTATTGGGGTAGAATCGGTTGAAAGGTTTCTGAATGAGGAACTGAAAAACTAGTAATCCATGGCCAACCGAAAGCCAAAATATGGGCTTTTGTTCCTTGGATTGCTATAATATCTCGACGAAACCCTACACAACCACTCGTAGTAGTACCATCCACCACCCCTTAGGATTCTATAAATCCCCGAACTAAAACCTTTGGGATTGGTTTTGCTTGTTTTGCTGAACTTCCCGTAGATATCGCTGCACCATTCGTACACATTCCCACTCATATCGTATAAACCTAAAGAATTTGGCTTTTTTAACCCAACGGGTTGTGACTTCTTATCGCTATTGCTCCAGTACCATGCAACCTCATCAATACTATTACTACCAGCATAAACCGTGGAATTGGTGAGGTCAGCAGAAGATCCACCACGAGCTGCATATTCCCATTCGGCCTCAGTTGGAAGTCGAAAGTTTTTTCCGGTTAACCCATTCAATTTCGAAATGAACTCCTGAACCTCATTCCAGCTAATATTTTCAACAGGACAGGATTCACAGTTAGAGTTAATACTAGGGTTTGTCCCCATAACTGTAAGCCATTGTAACTGAGTCACCTCATATCTTGAAATGTAGAAGCTATTAAGGGTAACACTATGCTTGGGCTTTTCGTTCTCTTCGCACTGGTCGCCCTGCTCATCGGTACACCCCATGATGAAAGTCCCTCTCTCTACGAGTACCATTTCGCTTTCGAAGTCGATAGCTGCTATCGCTAATTTATTAGAATCTGATTCTGCAACAGAATGTTGGCTATTAGAAATACTATGAGCAATGACAACTTTATTCAAACCTTGAGAGAACACAATTACTCCAATAGAGATAAGAAACAAAAACAAATGGATTATACTCTTCATTATATGATATTTAATTCAAATCAATGATGTTTTCATTTAACCAAATGGCTAAATCGGAGATGGTACTGAACTGTTTTTCAACCGATTCACCTTTAATCACCTTCCAACCTATTTTTGAATCGAAACCCTGAACTGAAATTTTTAAAGGGAAACTACCTTCTCTATCATGAATCCTAAACCCAAGTCGGTGTAACAATTTTTTTGTCCAAAATAGTTCTATCCCCTTTCCTTCAAGAATTACATCAAATGTTGGCACCCTATCGATTCGAAACGTGCCTGTATGCATATCGAAAGTAACCTGTGATTTATCGAGTAGGCTAGCTAGCTGGTTGTTTAATACTAACTCCTCAGGTATCCCTTCCACAAGCTTAGATTCGTGCATTAACCACAATTTATCTACCTCGCTAATTGCCCCTTGGATGTCGTGAGTTGAGTAAATAATGCTCTTCTTCTTGGAGTGTGAAATATCGCGAAGCAGGCAAACTATTTCAAACTTGTTGGGAAGATCGAGATAAGCAGTGGGTTCATCGAAAAGAACAATGTCCGTGTCCTGTGCAAGGGCAAAAGCTATCATCGCGCGTTGTCGTTCACCATCGCTAACCAACGAAATATCTCTGTACGTAAGATGCTCAATTCTAACCAACTTAATGGCACCATAGACCATGTCCCAGTCTTCGGCGGATAATTTGCCAGCCCACCCAACATGGGGAAATCTTGCTAATGCTACGAAGGTAAGAATGTCGAGGTTTGGAATCCTGACCGGTTCAGCAGGTACAAAGCTGATGATCCTCGCCTTTTCATTTCGAGATACGCTTTCTATGTTTCGACCCAAGATTGACACTTCACCTGCAATTTTTCTTTGAAGGCCTGCAATGGTTCTAAGATAAGTGCTTTTCCCAACGCCATTTCTACCAACCAAAGCAACTAACTCCCCGCCTTTGGAAGTTGCTGAGATGGGAGGGAAAATTGCCCGATCTGGAGAGTAGCCTATTTCTAAATCACTTATCCTTAGCATCTTGTTATTTTTTGCTGATAACTATAAACCAGTAAATTTTCTGTTCTTAAAAACCACATATACAACAATTGGAATTCCCAGTAAAGCTGTAATTGAGTTTAACGGAAGCGTTTGATTCATTCCTGGTAGCTGGGAAACGATATCGCAAAGAAGCAGCATACAAGCTCCAATAAGAGCCGTTGCAGGTAGCAAAATTGAATGGTTTGCACTTCGAAAAATTATCCTTGCTACATGTGGTACGGCTATTCCAATAAAACCAATTGGGCCACAAAATGCAGTAACAGAGCCTGCAAGTAAACTTGTTGATATAAAAATCAAAATTCTTGAACCGAGAATATTTAAACCAACACTTTTTGCGTGGGCTTCTCCCAGATTCAATACATCAAGCACCCTAAACGACAGGAAACTCAACAATAACCCGAAAGAAACTGCAACTAAGAAAACCCCTAGCTGCATCCCAGCAGTAGAGGCTAAACTTCCCATTGTCCAAAGGACAAAAGCCTTCAGAAGGCTCTCGCTGCTAAAAAACTGAAGGACACTTACTAATGCAGAAATTGCTGAACCGAACATCATCCCAAGGATCAGGATTGTCATGATATCCTTCACTCTGATTGATACGGCAAGAACAACCATTAGAATGATCATTGACCCAACCCATGCTGCCCCCGCCAAGGTAAGACTTGTTGCAAGACCAGTAAGACTTCCTAGGCCAACAGAGGCTATACCACCAAGTACGACAATTGCAACCCCAAGGCTTGCGCCAGAGCTAATTCCGAGCACATAGGGACCTGCCAATGGGTTTCGAAATACAGTTTGCATCTGCAGCCCGCTAACCGATAATGCACAACCAGCCGCTACTGCTGTAATTGCTTTGGGTAGTCGAAAATTAAGAATAATCGTATTCCATATTTCCGAACTGCTATTTCCGCTTAGAATTCGAACAATCTCACCGAATGGAATACTTACTGACCCAAGAAAAAGATCCAAAAAGAAAAATACCAGAAGTACTATGAAAAAAAAGAGGAAGATAAGACTTAAATTCCTTCTCCCATTCATCTTTGAATTAATCGCAGTTATCATCTCAACTTCTTGTAGTAAGTTAGAGAATACTTAATAGAATCGGGGAAAAAGATACTCGCTAAGTCTTTCAAGATTAGATGCGGATTCACAGCGCCCGACTCCCAAAAATCGTTACCAACAATCGAATTCTGACGATTATTATTGTACACCTCACCCTTCTGGAATGCTGGTAGAATTGTGATACGAGTAAATTCATTCTTAACCTCATTAAGGGTATTTGCCCCACCTACATTTATCCAAATATCTGCTTCAATTCCCTTTGAAAGGGCATACTCAATACTTAATGGATGGCTTTGATTACCTGTTAGATTATCAAAAACATACTTGCCACCTGCATCACTAATAAATGTTGCCATATAACTATTTGTGCCAGGTACATACCATATCTCCTTCCAAGGTAAATTAATAAAAACCTTGGGACCACTGGACTTAAAACCCATTACTCTACCCTGTACAAGCTGATACTCCGCTTCAATTTCTCGAAATATGCTATCGGCCTTGGGATAGAGGTTGAAAAATAGTCCAAAAAACTTTAGCCATTCTGCCTTCCCTAGAGGTGTATCTTCTAGATAATCGGCAACAAGTACGATGGGTATTCCAAAACTTTTTAATTTCTCGACAAGGGTTGCGGCCTCGGCACCTACACCATATCCAAAAACAATATCGGGTTTTAAACTCACAATCAACTCATAGTTAAGCGATTGCTCATATCCTACGTCAACAATTTCTTTGCTCTCTAACCGCTTACGAACGGAAGGGTTAGTTATATATTTTGCGCCAGAAACACCTACCAATGTGTGTGTTATATCTAACCCATCGATAAAAGCAATATGCGTTGTTGATAGGCACACAACCCTAGTTGCAGGTGTTTTAATGAAATGTATATTTTCTTCAAATACTTCCTCTTTTCCAATACAATACCTAAATGTAATGTCGTTGGCACCCTGCCAGGGGTTCGAAACCTCGATAATAAAACTATCATCAACCTCTGAAAAAGCAAAGTATTTAGCGTGATTTAACTTTAAAGTTTGTAAATTTGAAACTCTTTGCTCTGCATTCTCTTTTGTTTTGCAACTTAAAAAAGACGTTGAAAGAGCAACTAGGACTAAAATTTTAAAGATGTCTTTTAGCGAATTCATTTAATTTTGGTAACTGTTTTTCACATTAAGAAACTCCAAAATTAGTAATAACATAGGATATTTTTTAGTCATTTTTGTTTTTTGTACACCTAAATGGATTAAAGAATGGCAAGGAAAATGACAAAAAAAGGGATGCATAAAGGGCCTGAATATTTCAACCATCTTCCTATAAGTACCTGTTTCGTTAATAAGGAAGGTATAATTCTTTGGAAAAATCAACATTTTACAAACTCTTTTTGCTTGTTAGAGAGAGAATCTATAAAAAGTATATTCGACCTTTTTCAACACTCCAAGTTAAACAATCAAACCCTTGAGAGCATCTTGGGACAGAGAAAATCGTTTTGCCTAGAGATTAAGCCCAATACAAGTACTCTCCTGAACCTATCAATAACGCCATTGAAAGCAGAAATTGACGAAGGTTTTCTTATCACTGTGATTGATAGAAATGAAGAACTTAGAGAGAAGAACACCAAGGAGTTGTTACTAAAGATTGCAAATGCAGAAAAGCAAAGCAGTGATCTTCAAACTTTTTTTAAGCTTATTCAGCACGAACTCAACAAGATTCTAGATGCCAAAAATTTCTTTGTTGTACTATGGGATAAGCTCCATCAACGGCTAACCCTGCCCTACTTTGCCGATGAGTACGATTCATTCAATCTTTTCCCTCAAGGCAAAACACTTAGCGGATACATTATTGAAACGGGGAAATCAAATCTACTTACTATCAAGGATATCCAAAGGTTGCAAGAAGTGGGTATTATTGAGATTGTTGGAAAACCAGCAAAATCGTGGATGGGTGTTCCACTAAAGACAAAGGACGAGGTGATTGGAATTTTGGCAGTTCAAAGCTACACCAATGAGAAAGCTTACACAAAGAACCATTTAAAAATATTTGAGTTTGCGTCACAGCAAATTGCATACTCCATTGAAAGGAAGGAATACGAGCAAACGCTCCAACTCGCCAAGGAACGAGCCGAGGAGGCCGACATTCTCAAAACTAGTTTCCTTGCAAATATGAGCCACGAGATAAGAACTCCCATGAACTCAATAGTGGGATTTTCGAACCTTATTGCTCGTCAATCGATACCGAATGAAAAAAAGATGGTTTACGCTCAGTACATCAGCAATAGCAGCAAGGCACTACTCGCTATTATCGATGACATAATCGACATATCAAAGATTGAAGCTAAACAGCTAAAAATAACCAAATCGCCTTTAAACATCAATTCGTTGATTCAGGAATTGTTTGATTTCTACGATAATCATCTGAAAAAAAACGAGATAAAAGGCATTAGCCTTCGTCAACATCCTGCAATTGAAGATGAATCATTCCAAATTCTTTGTGATCCAGTACGCCTCAAGCAAGTCCTTAACAACTTGATAAATAATGCCATAAAATTCACAAAGGAGGGTTTTGTTGAATTTGGATACCTGATTCCGAATAATGCCGCCATTTTCTTTTATGTTCAAGATACAGGTATTGGTTTGCCTCCCGAAAAAACTGAAGTAATCTTTGAACGCTTTCGACAGGGCGATGACTCAACAACACGCAAGTATGGCGGTACTGGTTTGGGACTTGCCATATCAAAAAAATTGGTCAACCTAATGGGTGGTCAAATTTGGGTTGAGTCGGAGGTTGGTAAAGGGACAACCTTCTTCTTTAGCCTTCCACTTATCATCCCAAGTGCTTGCGAGAAGGTTTTAAAGGTAACTTCGGATAAAACACCTTGGCAAAGCCTAAAGAATCACACAATTCTCATCGTTGAAGACGAAGACATCAACTTTTTCTTTTTGCAAGAAGTTATATCGCCAACTCAAGCCAAAATAATCAGGGCAACAAATGGGATGGAAGCAATTGACTGTGTAAAGAAAGAGAATGATATTTCGCTGGTACTCATGGATATTCAACTACCGATAATGAACGGCTACCAAGCTACTCAGGAGATAAAACTTTTAAAACCCCACATGCCTGTAATTGCCCAGACTGCCTACGCAATGGCAGAAGATAGAGCCAAGGGATTGCGAGCAGGATGCGATGGCTACCTAACAAAACCTATTAAACCAGAAGATCTTATCGCAATCCTAAAGCAGTTCTTGGCCTAAAGTGCTTATTGCTATCGGGAAAAACTATTTCTTCTTATTTTCGGGATTAACCTTATGTTTCTCCTGGAGCATGTACTTTATTGCCGTCATGTTATTTTCAAGAGCTTCAGACATCAATACCTTGGGAGTTTGTTCTATGAGTTTATAAGCCTCCTTGTACCTTTCCTGCTCGAAATAAACTGCCGACAAATTTTGAATTGCATCGTGCGAAGCGACAATATTTATTGACTTTGTAAGATATTTCTCTGCTTCATCAAGTTGATTCATTTTGAAGTAAACAGCTCCCAGGCTATTCAAAGCTCTAATACTTCCAGGGTGTCGATTGTAAGCATCCAAACAATACTTCAACCCATTTTTCATATCACCAAGGTTCAAATAGGCTAAGCCACGATAGTATGTTATTGGATTAGCCTGAGGATCAAGGTTTTTTAATCTTGTTTCTGCCTTTGAAGCAAGCGTGTTAACCTCCTGCCATTTCTTCTGAACCATTGCGGTGGCGTTCTTCTGCTGGGTTGCATTCAAGCCCTTCATCATGGGTAGAATTTGGTTAATCAGCTTCATCTCGTTTCTAGCTAAACGAACATTCCTTTCCTGATTAACACACTGGTAACCATACACTATACCGAATCCAAGAACAAGTAAAACTGGAACTCCTACCAAGACGCGATTTTTTATAACCAATGAAGGAGCCGGGGCAATAGAATGATAAAATGCTAATGCACCAGCGATTATTATGCCTAAGAAAGCTTGATGGAAAACCCTTTCGTAAGGAAAATCGAAGGACGAAGCAGCCAGATAACCTACCAACAAAGCGATTAGAAGAAGAGAAGCAATCTTCTTACTAAGCTCATCGCTTCTAACCATGACACGTCCAAGGTAATAGAATAAAAATCCGAAAATTGAAAGGTAAAGTATAAAGCCAAAAATACCTTTCTCGGCAAAAATCCAAAGAAAATCGTTGTGCGGGCGCTGCCAGTTGACCTGATCCTCGTGTGTAAACCTTCCTTTGAAGTAGTAACCCACATGCAACTTCCAGTTAACTGGACCAAATCCAACCAGAGGCTTGTCTTTAATCATCTCGATGGTAGAAATCCATACATTCACCCTATGAATATTTTGAGGTGCTTTAGGATCGGTAATCGAACGTAGCTGCTTAATATACTGATTATTACTGCCCATCCCCGCAAGGAATACAACCCCACCTACAGCAACAACCCCCAAAAATGTAACAGCTAATAAGCTTAAACGCAATTTTCTGCCAATGCCAAAAGATTTTCCAAAGAAAGCAAGCAAGAGAACAACTGTAGCCGAAGCAAACATGAACCCTACCCAGGTAGCACGGGCTTGGAGTAAAACGATAAGAATAAGAATAAAAGTTGACGCCACTACCGAAAGCACCCTCCATATACCTTTTTGAACAATTGAACCGTAAACGGCGAAAGGTAGCATCATGAATAGCGATAAAGAAAAAAGGTTCTTGTGAGCCATAACACCTACAACCCTATAAACCATTTTTCCTCCATAAGGAATGGTTGGATCGATTGGGAAGAGAACCCACATGTAGTACTGCACAAACCCCACAATAGATGTTATGATTGCTGAAACCACAACAAACCTTGTGAGTATTTCAAACCAGTTGTCTTTCCTAATAAAGAGAATCGAGCCTAGAATGGCAATAATAATTGTCAGATTAACTTTTACTATATCATAAATACCTTCAATGGGATTTGTTGAAAAAGCCAGAGTGACCAATGATACCAGCAACCAAAGACCTAAAACCAAAAAAATCTTTTGCCGCAACAACGAGAAATTTTCGGTTAAAAAAAACGTTTTCCTAAAGATGAAAACTATTGAGAAAACAAACAAAAACAAACTCAATCCCAGTATTCTAGGCATCATTTGCAGGTCAAGGGTTGAAGGATGATACAGAACTGGGAGTATGATAACTATAAATCCAAGGAAAGCATATAGTAAGTAGTTGATTGAAGGTTTTGTGCTTTCCTGCTCTCTTTTTTCTTTTTTTCTAAGTTGTCGGCTCATAGCTTGCTGAGTGTTATTGATATTTCGATAATTGTTTCGGTTAAACTCTCATTTGACAATATGGCATCAAAAATACGAAAATGAAGCTAAATTCTTTGATTGAATGGCAAAAGTATAAAAAATTCGGAAAATCATTGGAATAGACATATATTTGGGGTCGTTATGAATAATCGAACTATCAAATTCTTGCATTTGGAATGAAGCTAGCAATACTTGGAACTCGTGGAATTCCAAACCACTATGGAGGATTCGAACAATTTGCACAGTACCTCTCGCGAGGATTAGTTGAACTTGGGGTCGAAGTATGGGTTTACAACTCGCATGACCATTTCTACAGTGACAATAGCTGGCAAGGAGTTAATATTATTCATTGCTACGACCCAGAATTTGCCATTGGAGCAAGCGGACAATTTATTTACGATTTGAATTGCATTTTGGATGCAAGGAAGCGAAAGTTTGACATCATACTGCAGCTAGGCTATACAACAAGCACGATATGGCATTGGCTTATGCCAAAGAATTCAATTGTTGTAACCAATATGGATGGTATAGAGTGGAAACGTAGCAAGTATAGCAAACCCTTACAAAAGTTCATCAAGTATGCCGAAGGTTTAGCAGTAAAATCAAGCGATATGCTCATTTCAGACTCAACTGCTATTCAGGCATACCTGTCAAAAGAATATTCTTCAAGTTCGGTTTTCATACCCTACGGGGCTGAGATTTTTACCAACCCAAACCCTTCTATCCTAAAGGAATGGAACGTAAAACCCTTCGAGTACTTCCTTGTAATAGCTCGAATGCAACCCGATAACCACGTTGAAGAAATTGTGAAAGGGATATTAAATTCGAGCACTAGATTCCCCTTACTCATAATTGGCAACACACAAAACAAGCATGGTAAGATACTCTCTCAAAAGTATAAGGACGAACGTGTTCGGTTTCTTGGAAGCATTTTTGATATTGAGCTTCTCAACCAACTTCGTTACCATTGCCATTGTTACTTCCATGGACACTCTGCCGGTGGCACAAACCCTTCACTGCTTGAAGCCATGGCGGCTTCAGCACCAATCTGTGCCCATAGCAACCCTTTCAACAAATCAGTTCTTGAAAATGAAGCTTTCTACTTCTCCAATCACAATGACATATTTGAGTTAGTTAATTCTAACGCAATTCTCATTAGTAGGGAGAAGTTGATAAAGGCCAATACAAACAAAATCGTAGAAAAATATAGTTGGGATAGTATAATAAAGAATTATTTTTTTAGTTTTAAATCATTATTGAAGCATCAGGAGGTAGGAATCAAGGCAAAAAATTAAACTTATACTATTTGGAACTAAATATTTACA
>CAYZSD010000062.1:0-18585 GCA_964481075.1 uncultured Rikenellaceae bacterium
GCCATCAACTCAACTTTTTTCAGCAAATCGCTTATTGAAAGCGAATTGATGTGGTCGCAGCTAACCGATGATTACTTTCCATACGAAGTTTACTCCCCATACGAAGAGAATAGTAACAACTAAACAAAATCATTGGCTATGAATTTCTTCACGAAAACAAGAATTCTTTCTGGACTCGTTATACTTTTGGTAACCTTAAACTTAGCAATTGTAACAACAGTTGGAGTTCGCTACTTCAAGGGTAAAGAAATACCCACCGAGGAATTTCCGCAGCAAGATAGATCTAGGTTTATTGCACGAGAACTTAACCTAACCCCCCAGCAGGCCGAGCAGTTTCATCATCTTAAACGTGAGCACATGAAACGCACCAGGGAACTTCGGATTGCTATAGCTGAGGAGACCGAAAAACTGATGAGGGAGCTTGATTCTGAAAACCCCGACAGGATGCTTCTCGAGAGCATGACGCACAGAATCGGTTTGCTCCATGCTCAACAGCAACAAGTTACAATTGACCATTTCTTAAAAATAAAGGAGATGTGTACAGACGATCAGTACCAGCGTTTTCACCAATTATTCAGACGGATGATGTTACGTGAGCCAAGAAGAATGGGGGAAATGAGGCAACACCGTCACCGTTGGGCTGAAGATTCTGACAAACCTGAAAATTATTAGCGCTAATAACATATAAGAGAGTGTTTAACAAAACAGATTACTAGTCATGAAAACTATCAATTTTTTATCGAGAGTTGGTTTACTTGCAGCACTTTTGCTACTAACCGTTTCACTTCATGCCCAGCCTGGAATGGGACGTGGAATGAGAAACCCCGAGGATTCCCCAAGGATGGGACGCTTCATTCCGAATTTAACGGATGATCAAGAGGCCAAAATTGCAGAACTTCGAACCAAGCACCTCAAGGAGGTAACACCCCTAAAGAACGAGCTGAACGAGAAGCGTGCAAGGCTTCAAACCCTTGAAACGGCTGATAAGCCGGATATGAATGCAATCAATAAAACTATTGACGAAATTTCTGCCATAAGGGCTAACATTCAAAAAAAGGGAGCAGCCCACAGGGCTGAAGTTGCTTCGCTTCTGAATGAAGATCAAAGGGCTGAATTCAATGCCCGGCATGCATCGAGGAAAGGTGGAAAAGGGAACGGAAGAATGGGCAGAGGGGTTGCAAGTTGCCCTAAATGGTAGGTTTTTAATAACTATTTCTTCAGCAAGAGCGATGTGATTAAAAAAAGTTACAAATTGATTATGTATGGTACATAGTTTGTTAAAGATTTCATGAACTCAACCTTTAAAAAAACTTACATTTTACCCAAACAATCATTTTGAAAACATGAAAACAACATCCATTTTTCTCGTAATTTCTCTTGTTTTGTGGTCGATGTTTCAACCTGCATGCAAGAAGGAAGATGTTACTAACCCGCTAGCTGAAATTATTGAGGCAGACGATGAGGTTGCAAGCTATTTCGATGAAATCCTATCGGAGGTTGACGAATTAACCTATGTAAATGATAACAGCATTAAGGATTCAGAAGTTATATCTGAAAACTCTGGAAGTCGAACGGTTGAAACAACATTTTCTGGTGATACCATCATTCATACGATTACTTTTGTAGATTTCATTAATGGTAATTCACAGTACCAAAGAGTAAAAAATGGCGTAATTGTTATTAAGAAAGTTGGTCTATACTACCAACCTACTTTTTGGAGAAAAGTAATGCTAATTGATTTCTATATTAACGACAATCAGATTGAAGGCACCAATATTATAATCAAAACTGGTGATTTTCAACACAACTCAACACTTACAAATGGTAGAATAACTTTTCCCGACGGTACAACCTACACTCGAGAGTTCAATAGGGTTCGAACTTGGACATCAGGTTACGGCACACCACATCAAGTTTGGGACGATGAGTTTGCCGTTGAAGGCGAAGCTTGGGGGGTTAATAGGCAGAATGATGCATATACCCACACAATTATTAATTCATTAATAATACATAGAAATTGTCGATGGATTGTAGCAGGGGTTATTAATTTTGTAGTTGGAAATAAAACAGGAACTTTAAATTACGGTGATGGAGAATGCGACCGAGAAGCTACCCTCACAGTTGATGGAGAAAGTTGGACTATTATTCTAAAGAAAAGAAATTAGCATAGAAGGGTAATATACTTCCTTCAAGCGTTTGTAATTACCAAGCCACAAAAACGCTTGGATTTGTAAACATGTGCTTGAAGGAAGTTTTTTTTTATCCTATTAACGAGTTTTTGTATGCGTGATTTCAATACGGAAGGTTGGCTGGGGAAACGCTAATATTAATATACAATGCTTGTTTCTGAATTAGCTTTGTTGTTTTACCAAAAGAGCTAACTTTGAAGTTTCTAAGTTTTTTGGTTAAGACAACTTGTTAATGCTTTTTAATAGAAACCTTTCGGATGACGAAGAGTGAGGATGAAATAGAGAAGTTGTTGAATGATGCCGTTTCGGATCCAAATATTATTCCGGGTATCCATAACTACTGCGACAGGTGGTGCGAGCGTTGCACTCATACCATTCACTGCACTGTTTACAAGATGGAAAAGGCAATGGTTTCGAACCCCGAGGAGATGGATGTTAGCAACAAGGAGTTCTGGAAGAGCTTCGAGGCCATGATAAACGTTGCAACAAAGCTCATTCACGAAAAGATGAAGGAGCTAGAAATTGAACCCTCCGAAATTCAAAAAAGAGAGGATTCTGATTATGACCCCGTTAAGGACACCACAGTTACTTTTGCCCGACAGTACACCATTAAGGTAAGCGAGTGGATGGATGCAAACAGAGATATTATTCTTCAAAAGCATAATGTAATAGCAAGCGTGGGGGGGAAAAATGCAATTGCCCTTGCCGATGCTTTTGACGTAATACAGTTTTATTTCATGATGATTGCAACGAAAACCTACAGAAGCTACCTACGATATCCGTTTGAGGAAGAAGATGATGGAGAGAGTCAGGATGCAGTTGGATCGGCAAAAGTAGCCCTTATAATGATTGACCGTTCTATCGCTTCATGGACCAAAGTATTTGAGGTTATACCTGAATTCGAGGACGATTCCCTCGGTTTCTGCGCACAACTCTCGAAGCTGAAAAAGCAAATCCTTCAGAAGCATCCCAACGCAATGTCGTTCAAACGACCTGGTTTCGATGATTAACTGTACCCAAAAGAAAACTATTTACCTATGGCACTCGATACGATTATAGAGTTTAAAAATGCATCAATATTTCAAGGAGAAAATCTAATCCTTGGCGATATCAACCTTAAGGTTGATAAGGGAGAATTTATTTATCTCATTGGAAAGGTGGGGAGCGGGAAAAGTAGCCTGATAAAAACAATTACAGCCGAACTACCCCTTAAAAAAGGTGAAGCCAATGTTGCCGGGTTTATTCTTCACAAGCTCAAAAGCAGACAGATACCGTATCTTCGGCGTAAGCTAGGTATTGTTTTTCAGGATTTCCAGCTTTTAACCGACAGAACTGTATTCGACAACCTACTATTTGTTCTTCGTGCTACAGGTTGGAAGAACAAGCAAGCCATGAAACAACGCATTGATGATGTGCTGGAAAAGGTAAATCTTAAGCACAAGGACTTCAACATGCCCCATCAACTATCAGGTGGTGAGCAGCAAAGGGTTGTGATTGCCCGAGCGCTACTCAATAACCCCGACCTTATTCTTGCCGATGAACCAACAGGTAACCTCGACCCGGAGACCTCAGAGGAGATAATGCAAATCCTATTCGATATAGCTGCAAGTGGGCGTGGTGTGATAATGGCAACACATAACTACAGCCTTCTGAAAAAGTTTCCCTCGAAAACGCTCAAATGCGAAAAGTCAAAGCTGATAGAAACCGAGCACACCTCAGAGATTGATTTTGATAGCTTAATGGAATAGCTAGGTGCCTACCATTTCCTCTGCTTCACGAAAGAAAGCATCGAGGGCTGCTTTGTACTTTTCTTTTCCGCCCGAAGTCTCAACGGCCATCTTGTACTCCTCCATGGCCAAATCGGGATCTTGATCGCGCATGTATATCAATCCCATTGCAAGATGTCCTTCAGCAGCATCAATATCTTTTATCTCACTGGCAATAATAACCGCTTTCTTGAAACTCCCACCCTGAATGGGGGGTAACGATGTATAACAGTCGATAAGCTGCTGGCGCGCGAAAATGTTTTCTGGCTCTGAGTGAACAATCTTCTCCAATTCATTTCTTCTTACAACAAGTTCGTTAAGCTCATCAACAAGATTCTTCCCCCAGAAAGGTATCCCATGTTTATAGGCAGCACGCGCTATGATATGAGCAGCAACAGGTGCTGTGAAGAGCATAAACGTTATGATAACAAAAGCCTTGATAGAAATTATCAGATCTCCGTAATGGATTGCTATTCCCAAAGCAATGAACCCAACACCCATAGTGCCTGCCTTTGTTATTGCCGACATACGAACGTAAAAATCGGGCAATCTTAGTATTCCGATAGAGGCAATGGCAATAAAGATTGCACCTATCAGAATAGAAAAAACACCAATTAACTCGTTACTAACCATCTTTGTACCTATTTTTTTTGTCTGTAAAGAAAATAAGCAAATGACATTGAACCCAGGAACGTAATAAGCGACAGGAGAATTGCAGCATCAATGAACGCAGTATTTCCCGATACTAGCGAGTACAATGCAATCATACTAATGACTATTGCTGCAAAAAGGTCGAACGCTGTTACCCTATCGGGTAAACTTGGCCCTTTAATAAACCGAACTATTGCGAGCAATGCACACACACTCAGCAGGATAATAACTATACTCAGTATTATTTCAACCATTGTTCTTTCGTGTTATTGCGAGTAATTTTCTTTCAAACCCTTCCTTAAGCTGTCTTTTTAGGGCATCGACATCGCCATCCTTTATATACACTGCATGAACAAACAAAAACCTCTTATCCTCTGAAATGTCGAGGCTTAAAGTTCCAGGAGTTAATGAAATTAGGCTTGCTAGGAGGGTAACCTCAAGGTTAGATTTTGCATCGAGAGGCAGGGCAATTACTCCCGACTCTACATGCGACCTAGGTGTAATCACATCCCAAGCTACCACTAGGCTGGCTAGAAAAAGTTCCTTTAGAAAGTAGAATATCAAACCAACTGCACGGGGTACCTTCACAAAGTGGGAACGGTCGTAGAAGTACGATAAAGCCCAGAGTAAAGTATATACAATAATTTGAACCAAGGAGTATATCCAAAAACCTGCTTCAAATTCAAAATACTGAAAACTAAGATACACCACTAATATGGCTATCAATGCATTCACTAAGTATGTGATAAACTGCTTCATTCGGGAACAAATTAACGATTCAATATTGCGTTGATATATGCCTGTTTGTCTAATAGCTGTTCGGATGCACGTAAAGAGAAGTTAATGAATGGCTCAGAGTATAATCCAATTAGAATAATTACTAGGGTTAAAATTCCAACTGGTAAAACCATTAACCACCTCTTCCGAAGGAGTTGGCTTTGACTGGTAAGGATTAAACTTCCGGTTTCGGGCAGCTTCTTCCAAAACACCTCCCCCCATATCTTTGTCATTGAGAAAAGGGTGAGGATACTAACAAAAAGGGAGACTGCCACAATCACAAACTCTTTTTCCTTAAAACCTCCTATTGCAAGCAGATACTTTCCCCAAAACCCAGATAGAGGTGGAACGCCAGTGAGCGAAAATGCAGAAATGGCAAAAAGCAATGCAATGAAAGGGTAAGTATGGTAAACCCCTCCCAATTTCTTCAGTGCAAACGTGCCGTGTGTTTCACGAACCAACCCACTTATAAGGAAAAGGTTGGTTTTCACAACAATATTATGAATGATAAAGAAAATAGCACCAGCAATAGCCAAAGGTGTGCCAATAGCAAGACCCATAAGCATATAGCCAATTTGGCTAACTATGTGGAAAGAAAGAATCTTACGGAAATCGACCTGAGCAGCTGCACCTAACACCCCAACAACCATTGTTAACCCCGAAAGAACAAGTAGTATCGTGTGGGTGAAATTGGTATTAAAATCAAAAAGTAATGTAAAAAACCTTATAAGTGTATAAATACCCACTTTGGTAAGAAGTCCAACTATAAGCGATGATATTGCAACCGGAGGTGTATGGTACGATGCTGGAAGCCAGAAAAAGAGAGGAAATATTGCCGCCTTAATACCAAAGCTAACCAGGAAGAAAATTGAGGCAAGCGTTACCAGCCCTTGATTTTCGACAAGAGGAATTTTTGTGGCAAGTGCAGCGAGATTGAGTGAACCAGTAAGCCCATAAAGGACACCTATTCCAGCAAGAAAAATTGAGGACGATACTACATTGATGGCCACGTACTTAATTGATCCCTCTAGCTGAGATCGTGAGTTACCAAGGGTGAAAAGGACAAAGGATGTAACCAGCATCACTTCAAACCATACGTAAAGATTAAAAACATCACCAGCCAAAAAGGCACCTGTTAGCCCAAATACAAGGAAATGAAAAAGAGGATGAAACACGTTTGAAACCTGTTTATCCTTTACTCCTCCAGTAAAATAAAGAGCCGAAACAATGGTAAGTATGCCAGTGAGCAATACCATTCCTGCTGAAAACAAATCGGCCACTAATGTTATTCCGTAAGGGGCTACCCAGCCACCAGCTTGATAAGCAACAATGCCATTCTTCCAAACATAGCTTAGCAAAGCAAACGAAGATGCCAGGTAAAACAAGGAGCCTAACAAAAACACCAACCTTTGCCAACGATTTGATTGCCAGAAAATAAGGCTAACAATTGCTGAAAGCAAAGCAACAATAAATGGTAAAAGCAATATCTGATTTCCAATTTCCATATTCATTCAAAATAAATTACTCAACCGCCTCAATTGAGTCGGTAGAGGTAAGCTTATCAACTTCACTCGTTCCTGTTACTTTAAAGACCCTCTGAAGGAGAACAATGCCAAAAGCTTGAATTCCAAAACCTATCACAATCGCTGTAAGGATTAAAGCTTGGGGTAAAGGATCGGCAAAAGGCTCTGGAACCTGATCCATTCCTTCTGGTACTAAAGCAGGAGCACCACGAGTTAACCGGGCAATGACAAATATGAACAGGTTTGAGGCATGCCCAAGTACAATGATTCCAATTATTACCTTAACTAGTCCTTTCTGGAGAATTAAGTATATGGCTGTTGCGTAGAGTAATCCAACTACCAATGCAAGAAGTACATCCATACGCTATATTGTTGACATTGTAAATGTTATCTTCAATACTATTCCAATAACCAGAATAAAAACCCCAATATCAAATAAAACTGGAGTCCCTGGCTTCCCGATTATTGGTAGGTAGAAATCGGCCCAGACAGCTGTCATGAATGGTTCCCCCAAAAAAACAGCAATAAAGGCACTAAAGAGAGAAATGGCAAGACCAAAAGCTATCAATCTTACAGGGTTTAGCCTAAAGACCCTGATTGTGACCCTTGAATCGAAAACCATTGCATGAAAAACGAAAGCGATAGAAGCAATTAGTCCCCCAATAAACCCACCTCCTGGTTCGTTGTGCCCTCTGAAAAGAAGGTATAAAGAAAAAATAAAGAAAAGAGGCATCAAAACATTTATAACGGTTTGTAGGATAGGTGTTTTCATTTCAACTTTCCTCCTTCATCATATTTTACCTTAAACATTGCAAAAATACCTATAGCGGCAATTGCCAGTACCGAAATTTCTCCTAGAGTATCGAGTTGTCTAAAATCGACCAGAATCACATTCACAACATTTCGACCCTTCCCAAGAGGCAATGACTCCTGAGCATAGAAATTCCTTAGCTCAGAAACAAATGAACTGTCGGTAAACAGTAGTAAAAGATAGGCCATTACCAATCCGAATGCAGCAGAAACCATCACATAACCAATACCCTCAAACCTTCTTTTATGAATGAATGATGGTAGTCGGTGTAGTATTAGAACAAACAAAACTACCGTTAGTGTTTCAATAAGAAACTGTGTCATGGCTACATCTGGTGCACCATAGAATAGAAAGATTATTGCAATCCCGTAACCCATAACGCCTAATGCAACAAGGGTTGTGAGCCTCGACTTAGAAGTAACAATAACAAAGAAAGCAATAATGATAAGGATAACCATTATCACTTCATATACTCTAAGATTGCCGATATGTGAAATTCTATCCCAAAGGCAAAAATTAAAAGGGAAAATTGCAAGGGTTAGAACAATCAAAAATGTAAAGAAACCAACTATTGTGCTTATATATTTTCGTAGGCTTCCATTCTGAAAGAATCTGGTTTGAAATGTTGCCAACGAGAGCAATCCAGGAATCACTTTCTGATATGCCGAAGCAGGTCCATACGTGTAATATGGCTTAATATACTCAGACCATTCTCTTAAACGGTATCGAAATTTATAAAGAAGAAGACCTGAAATGAGCGTTAGCAAGCTTAAGCCTAACACCAACGTAAAACCATGCCATAGAGACAGCTTGAGAACATGCTCAACATTCAGAACAGCAGTGGTTGATGAACCAAGTAAGGGCTGAACTAAAAACTCTGCAAAAAGCCCCCCAACAAGCCCTAAAGTTGCAAAAAGCATTGGGCCAGCAAGCATCAATGGGGGTGCCTCATGTGCTTTTCGGGGTGTCTCTTTTTGGGGACCAAAAAAAACTGCATAAGCAACCTCAATAGCAACAGCACAAAATATTACACCAGTCAAAAAGACAGCAAGGATAATTAGTAAGTTTCCTGCCGAAAAATGAAGAGCAGCCTCATATTTAATTTCCTTGGCTATGAAGCCAAAAAAAGGTAAAACTCCTGCCATTGACATTGTGGCTAGAATAGCAGAATAGGCAGTAAAAGGAAGTTTTTTCGTGAGTCCAGAAAGTTCACTAACATCCCTAGTACCAGTTTCATGGTCAATATTACCAGTAACAAGGAAAAGTGTACCCTTGTATAATGCGTGTGCAAGCAGGAAAACCATTGCTGCCTGAATTGCCAGGGTAGTCCCAATTCCTATTAGAAAAACCATCACTCCAAGAGCACTTATGGTTGTGTATGCAAGTATTTTCTTAAGATCGGTGTATTGAAGAGCAAGAAGGGCACCCAAAAGCATAGTAATTCCACCTATTGTAGTCAAAATGAATTGCCATTCGGGTGTACCCCCAAAGATTGGGCTTATTCTGGCAAGGAGGTAAATACCCGCTTTCACCATTGTGGTTGAGTGTAGGTATGCGCTTACGGGTGCTGGTGCAGCCATTGCATTGGGTAGCCAGAAATGGAAAGGAAATTGTGCCGACTTAGTAAATGCACCCAGTAGTAACAAAACTAAGGCAACTTGATACCAGGGGTGATTTTTAATTACTTCTGCGCTAGAAAGCAGTGTGGAAAAATCGTAACCATCTACTATCATGCCAGTTAGAATGATACCAGCCATCATGGCAAGTCCACCTAGCACAGTTACAAGCATTGCCTGAAGGGCATTCTTCCTTGAAACTTCATCCTCGTTGTAAAAACCAATTAACATGTACGATGTGAGGCTGGTAAGCTCCCAGAAAATGAACATGGTAATTAAACTTCCTGAAAGAACAAGGCCAAGCATCGACGACATGAAAAGAGTTAAAAAGATGAAGAATCGGGCGAAATACTTATGACCCTTTAGGTAGGAACTAGCGTAAAGAAAAATGAAAAATCCAAAACCGGTAATTAGTAGCACAAAGAATAGGCTTAGGCCATCGAGAAAGAAGTTTAACTCTATACCAAGTGAAGGAATCCAACTCGTCCTCTGAGTAATTCCTTCTCCAGCAACTACTTCTGGAAGAAGTCTAACAAAAAAAACAAACAGAATTGCTGGAAGGATTGAGTAAACAATACCTGCAAATCGAGGGGAAAATCGATTGATAAGCGGTATTAACAAACTAATAAAAAAACCAGAAATTACAGCAATTAACATCTTCTTTAATATCTATTTTCCTTTATTGTTATCGAAATAACATCTATAATTAGCTATTGTTCAAATACAGAATTAATTCAAATTCAGCAATCGCTAAATAAATGCACAATCACCGTCACCTTCAAGAAAATGAAACTTGTTGTTATCAAAATAATTGAATACTTCCTGTGATACAAAGTAGTTTCTTTCTTGTTTTAGCGAAAACAAGCCAAAAAGAATGTGTCTTTTTATCTTGTTTGAAATAGGTTGGTTGAAAATTGTTAAAACCTTCCCCCTGTTTGTGATAGCGTGCTTTAAAATTATTTTTGCAAAAAGACTCGTTTCTGAATCGTTGTAAGATATGTATGGAATACTGATAAAACCATCATTGCTGTTTGCAAGGAAGAAACCAATTAGCTTACCATTTCGGAAAACCTTAGCTAACATTCTATCGAATTTTTTGGGTGCTGAGGAAAAGTTATACTTCGCTCCCAGCCTATCGCTAAATGGAGAAGAAACGAGCCAGGGAAAACGAAGAATCCAATCCAGCTCCTTAGAGGTTCTCTTTGTGATTGAGGTTTCAGTTTCAGCTTCAAAAAGAGTTCTCAACTCCTTATCTACATTGCTACAATACTCAAATTCAACACCATAAGGTAGTTTCAAGAAATATCCAGCAAGGGGGAGAACATTAATAATTGAAAGTAGAGCATCAAATATTCGAAGCAAAACCTTAAAATGTCTTAGCCAAACCCTCCGATGTGAGATAAGCTTTTCAAGACATGGTCGTAAGTAAAAACGTTGACCATGCAACGTTGCAGCAAGCTGAAATTTCCCCGATTTATCGTAAACAGCTTTCGACTCTAAAGCATAATTTGTGAAAAGTAGCCTTCCATCCCAATCGTTAAATGCTAGTTCAAAAAGTTGGGAAGCGATTCCCTGCCTTCGCATGGTTGGGTCAACCCAGTTTCCACTAAGCCAACCCACCCTTAAGGCTTTGCCTTTAACGAATACCGAATCGGGCATAACGGTTCGGTATCCAACGAGCTTATTGTCGATGAAGGCTAGGTAAAGAACAACGTCACTGGGAACGGCTCTGGGGTTGTTGATGTAAGAAGAAGCTCGATGTCGGCTTATGGGAATTACCTGCCAGTGAGCGTAATCGGGGCTGAAAACCAACGATTCTAACTCCCAAAGTCGAACTCGTTTCACATCAATCATACCAATGGATTATCTATGTGCTTATTTATCAAAAGTTTGCAAATATAGTAAAAAAATTGTCCCTTCAAAATCCTACTCGCCGAAGATGAGTTTTCCTCCATCGGAATTCGATGCAGAAGCCAATGCTTTGAGGTTGGCTTATAGCCTGCTGTTCCCAACATTAAATCGCACTTGCCTGGATTTTCAACAAAAAAATACTGATAAAGTTCCTGATTTACACCATAGTTTGTAAATGGGAAGGCAAAGATATTGGGTTGGTTTGTAAAATTTTCTACAACCCATTGAAGACTTTGCTCAACCTCTTCAACCTGTTCTTTAGCTGAAATATCCGAAAAAAGAGGGTGGTTCAAACTATGTGCGCCAATAGTAAACCCTTTTGACGCCAAATATTTCAAATCTTCAATAGTTATATAGGGTTTATAACTATCGAGGTAGGAGCTAAAATCGACTCCAACTTCAGATGCAATTCTATGAATATCATCAATATCATTAATACCAAGTTTAAAAAATTCTTTTATGAGCTCCCTCCTATTAACAACTCTTTTTCCTCCCTTGAGCGATATAATGGAAGGGTTAAAGTCGAAACCCTTTCTCAAGATATAATCAGAAATAAGGCTCAACTTACACCTATACAACATATTATGATTTCCAACAAATGCAGGGCTAACACAAAAAGTTGCAGGAACACCCATTTCAAGAAGAATTGGAGCTACTACTGACTTTATTTCCTGAAAGCCATCGTCGAAGCTAATGAAAACTGCCGGTTTAGGTAGTTTCTTCTCTCCAGAAATAACTTTTAGAAGCTCCTTAGAATCGACGGGTATGAAATTTCGCAAAAAAAAATCGAGGTCTTTCCTAAATCGTTCGGGAGTGTGAACTGAATACAAGTGCTTAACGTGGGCAGGGGAACTGGGCGATACCAGATGCCAAAAAGGGGCAATAACTTTTGGTTTAACAACTTGCTGTAACCCCTGATAAGGAAAAACAACCGAAAGATTATTAATGAAAGCTTTCAGCATCATTTGAAAAGTTTAAGAAACCAAGGGAGTTTGTTGATAGAAATATGGTTGTACTCGCATGGAGTAGCCCCAAATCCAGCGTAAAATCGTGCAACTGACTCGATATTTGAACCCTCAAAATCGAGTACAAGTCGCGATTCGGAGTTCTGATTAATAAAATGGTCAATCAGGGCAAACATTGCCCTACTTTCCTTCCCTTCCTTATTCGATGAAGCCAGCAGGTATATCACCTTCCCATTGGATCGTAGAAAAAGAACCCCTGCGCATAGTTCATTCCTTTCGGTGTAAGCACCATACAGCTCCCCCACCCCATTACCAACCGACTGGGTTATAAGCTTTGCCAGAATCTCGAAGTGCTTTCTTCGAAGGGGAACTGTCATGTTACCTTTCTTCAGCTCAAGGAGCTGAAAAGCACTAAGCCCTTTTGATACAGAAATATTGTAGGCTATTGATTTTGAGATATTTCTCTTTGTATTGGAAGAATACTTACCTGAAATAACTGGATACGATTCAATAAGATCGAGGTGGTAAGTTACACGGGGTGAAACGTTTGCTTTAGGGTAATCGATTTTTAAAAAAGTATTCAAATTTATTGATATGGAACGGAAATTCGAAGGGATTGCATCCAAAAATCTAGCGACTATATCGAAGCTAATTGGCTCAGTTGAGAAAAGGCCAAGCTGCTGACAGAAAAATGGTTGGTAAATATAATCTATTCCATACTTAGTGTTATAGGTAATGGGAAAAACGGATTGATAATCATTCCCAACCAGGGCGTCCCATTTTTCGGCAACGATATCAAGATACCAAGCATAGGCGTAAACAATTCCATTCACCGAGCTGGCAATGCAATTATCCCACTTCGATTCATCAATTTCAGCCCTTTTTACATACTTAATTTTCAATTCCTTCATAAAAGAATCAAATCACTTGTCGATTATTCATTTATGTTAGTGTTTCAGAACCCTTTACAATCCGTTCAAAAACAGTCTCCCAGCCACTCCATTCGTTTATTCCAGATAGGGTTTCGTTATGCCAGGCAAGAACAAATGTTCCACCAACCTGCTTCACCCTGCTAGCAAGGACAAGAGCCTCCTCGACTGCCTTTTCTGGATGTTTAGCGTATGAATTGAGCAAAGCTCTATCCATTACCTGAAAAGGGACAATAGTCAAAGGTAAAACTTTTTCTGAAAGTAAATCATAGAATTGAAAGGGGGTGCAAGTGCTTGCTCTAAATCCAACCTCATTGGAGTAACCCATTGAGTAATCCTCGCAAATGCCCAAACTCGACAGAATTCGGTAGGTATGAGGAAGGTTAACTCGCAGGTAATGTTGACGGCTAGTACTAACTCTTTTCTTTGCAATCTTTTCAAGTGCGCTATGTTCATTCTTTACTCTATCGACTTGTAAATCTGAGGCATAAGAAGGATGAATACCGATACGAAACCTTTCAGCAATGCGTCCGACTAGTACCTTCATTTGTTTTGACTCCAGTGAGATATTTCTATCGTACTTCCCCCTCTTCCCTCCTAAAATAAACCAAATAGCGTCGGGATGCCCTTCTAGCAAAGAAAAAAGCTTTTGGTAGGAATCGTAGGGGTCGTTTTTAATTTTGGCGATTACCTGAAAGCGAAATAACAACTCGTGCAATCTCATCTTCAGAATGTTTGATGCAAAACCCACTGTTTGCCTTAAAAGGTCTTTGTGTAGATATGCGAACGCGTTATCGATGTCGATGGTAGGAACAAAGCGAAAACCTGGAATTTTTGGATTCGACCCTGGAAATCGTTCAGCAATTATTTTTCGTAACTCATTTACCCACAAATCAACTAAGGGCATATTTAAGAAGTTATTCTTATAAGCCACACTATCTCTGGCGCAAAATCTACCATGTTCATCCTTAACAGAGTAGTACTCTTCGTACCTCGTAAGAAGAAAGAATGAGGCTGCAAAAAGGTCGAAGGGTATATCAGCGTTTTCGTCGGTATGAAAGAAAGTGGGTAGAGATTTCCAATTAATAATCGCAAACGATTGTTCAAAAAAACCGTTCAGGGATAAGAAGGGATGCGGTGTAATTGTAATAGAGTTAATACTTTTGGTTTTTGAATAGCAGATTTTTGGGCCTACGAAACTCTCAAATTCTGAAGAGTTTTGTGTTAGAATGACCTCAAAGCCAAGCATCTCATATAGAATGTGCTTGGTTATGTATTGCAAACGGGGTGTACGTTTATCAACAAGAACAAGAATTTGCATGATACCAAAAATGTTCAATTGGCTAAAGTACAAAAAATGAAACTTTAAACACAACATATCAATGGAAAAGCTTCGATCGGTTATTACTGGGACAGGGTGCTATATACCTAAAAAAGTTGTTCTAAACAGCGATTTTGTAAAGCAGGTTTTCTTCGAAAAGGATGAAACGGTTATCGAAGGAGAGGGAGATGTTATAGTTAGTAAGTTTAAGGATATTACGGGAATCTCGGAGCGAAGATGGGTAAGTGGCGAGCAAAACACCTCGCACATCGGAGCTATTGCAGCAAAGGCAGCCATTGATGATGCCGGAATAGACCCAGAAACCATTGACCAAATCATTGTTGCCCATAATTTTGGCGATGTATTCTCTGATACCATTCAAACCGATTTAGTTCCAAGTCTTGGGTCAAGGATAAAGCATGAACTAGGCATTCAGAATCCAGGTTGTATCCCTTACGATATTATTTTTGGTTGTCCTGGTTGGATACAAGGCGTAATCCAGGCAGACTCTTACATCCGTTCGGGACTAGCTAGGAAGTGTTTGGTTGTTGGCTGCGAAACCCTTTCGAGGGTGATAGACATATACGACAGGGATTCGATGATTTTTTCCGATGGCGCAGGTGCTGCAATAGTTGAAGGTGTTCTTACCAACGAGGACAGGGGGATATTATCAACAGCAATGGTCTCTAACACCAACGATGAGGCCAGCTACCTATACCTTGGCAAGTCGAATGCTCCTGAAAGCAACCCAAATATTAGGTACATAAAAATGCACGGAAGGAAAATATACGAATACTCCCTCTCCCATGTACCGGCAGCCATGAAAGTTGCTTTGGATAAATCGGGTATTCCTGTTGAAGAGGTAAAGAAAGTGCTAATTCATCAGGCTAACGAAAAGATGGATGAGGCAATTGTACAAAGGTTCTATAAGCTATTTGGCCAAAGAAGAAATGTGTCGGATGTTATGCCAATGAATATCCATGAGCTGGGAAATAGCTCAGTTGCTACAATCCCAACACTCTACGATATGATTCTGAAGGGAAACCTTAAAGATCACCGTATTTTGAAAGGAGATATTTTGCTTTTTGCATCTGTGGGTGCTGGGATGAATATCAACGCCTTTGTTTACAGGCAGTAGAGAAAAAACATCTAAAAAAAAGATGTGATAAATCAGCTTTGCGTTTTTCAGTTTATGAAAAAAATGAATTAATTTTACACCCGCTAATCAAGATTGTAAAGCAATGGACGAAGACCCTTATCCAAGTAAGAGATTATTAACCAACCTGTAAGGGCGTCTATGTTTCCTTACAGGAAGAATTGTAAGGAGACTCAAAATGGTAGAAATTATCATCAATTTCCAAGAGTTAATCCAAGAAAAACTGTGGAAAACAATTAGGAGCGAGGTTGTTACCCTTGATCCTATTCAAATCGCCGAGGTGATTGAAGAGCTTTCGGACGAGGAAGACCTTATCCTTTTCCGATTGTTGCC
Source organism: uncultured Rikenellaceae bacterium (assembly GCA_964481075.1). Taxonomy (GTDB): domain Bacteria; phylum Bacteroidota; class Bacteroidia; order Bacteroidales; family Tenuifilaceae; genus MWFE01. The sequence continues at coordinate 15,949 of CAYZSD010000062.1, forward strand.
CCGCGAACTAGCAAAGAGCACATTTCAGCTTCTTTCCCACGATAAGCAGGAGGAGATTATTGAAGGGTTAGCTCATAACGTTAACAAGCTTTCAAGTTTACTTAACGACCTTGACCCAGACGACAGAACCGCTTTCTTTGAAGAACTCCCTGGCGAAATCACCCAACGTTTAATACAACTCCTGTCACCGGAGGAGAGAAGAATCGCAACCAAACTTCTTGGCTACCCCGAAGATAGTATTGGACGTCTTATGACCCCCGAATTTGTTGCCATTAAACCACACTACACTGTAGAACAAGCACTTGAACACATCCGTAGGTTTGGTCGTGATTCTGAAACCCTCAATGTAATTTATATTGTTGACAATAACTGGAAGCTCATTGACGATATACGAATTAAAGAAATCATACTTGCCCGACCCACCCAGTCCATATCGGAGCTAATGGACTACCGTTTCGTAGCCCTCAGCGCATTCGACGACCAAGAAGTTGCCATCAGGGTTTTTCAGGATCAGGACAGAGTTGCTCTTCCTGTTGTAAATACCGAAGGGTTGCTGATTGGAATCGTTACCTTCGATGATATGATGGACGTAGCAGAGGAGGAAACAACAGAGGACTTTCACAAATTTGGTGCATTCCAGGACGCAATTGTTAATCCGTTAAAGGCTAAGGTTGCTTTTCTTTACAAGATGAGAATTTTTTGGCTCACGGCTCTTGTCTTCATGAATGTTTTCTCAGGGGCAGCAATGGCCATCTTTGAGGAGACCATTCAGTCGCACGTTGCATTAATCTTTTTTCTGCCCCTACTTATTGCTAGCGGTGGTAATGCCGGAGCACAATCGGCAACACTTATGATACGATCCTTAGCAACAGGTGATGTTGAACTGACTGACTGGGTGAAACTTCTGGGGAAAGAGTTCTTGGTTTCACTTCTGCTTGGAATCACTATGGCGGCAGGGGTAAGTTTAATTGCCTCATTCAGAGCTCCTGACATGATACTCATTGTTTCAATAACCATGATTCTTACCGTAATGGCAGGAAGTTTAATAGGGTTGTTACTACCATTTATCTTTACTATACTAAAGCGCGACCCCGCTACGGCAAGTGCACCCCTAATTACTTCAATAGCAGACATTACAGGTGTGCTGATTTACTTTACCATTGCATCATGGTTTTTTGGTGTGTAGCTAGATATCCAGTTCCACCACTGTAATTCCAGCGCCACCAAATTCGACATGCTCATCGGCAAAAGATTTAATAAAAGGTATAGTTTTCAAGAAATTACGAATTTGCTGACGCAGAATGCCATTCCCTTTACCGTGCAGTATTCGAACCCTAGATACACTAATCATCATGGCATCGTCAACCAATTCCTGAACAGCTTCCATAGCTTCATCGGCTCGGTACCCTCGTAAGTCAATATCGGACTTGAAATTAAGCCGCTTCTTGTTTAGGTCAAATCCTGCGCCTATCTGGGGTGATCTTACCATTCGGGTTTCCTTTCGGTACTCGGTTAGCGAAACCCGTTGAAGCCTATCAGTTTTTACATTTGTAATCATACTTCCAAAGGCAACCATAGCGTTTTTCCCATCAATTCGCATGACTTCACCCAAAGAATCCTGCCCAATAATTCTGACTTTATCGCCCGAGGCAATTGGTTTTACTTGCTCGTCCTCATCGCCTTGCAACGATTCAACAGCCTCTTTTCGTCTTTTTCGCTCCAAATTCCTTTGCTGTCGGTTACGAATCTGCTCTAACTTCTGCTCAATTGTCGAATCGTCCTCACCATCGCTTCGCTTTAGCTTCGACTTGTACTCCTCAAGTGCAAGGCGAACCTCGCGGGTTTTTTCCTTGCTTGCATCGGACTCCTTTATCTCTCGAATGGTGTTTTCAATCATCCTGTTCGACTGGGCTAATAACGTTTCAGCCTCCTCCTTTGCTTTTTTAAGAATCTCTTTTCGTTGATCCCTCAACTTTGTCAACTCCTCCATGAGGTTCTTTTCGTACTCCTCGGCTTTCTTGCTTGAAACTCTTATGTTATCTCGTTTCTTTTCCCAGTATCGCTTGTCGCGTGAGATTTCCCGCAGATGCTTCTCAAAGGTCATATAATCCTTTCCTGTCTTGGACTCTGCAAGTGTGAGGACATCATCGGGAAGGCCAATCTTTCGGGCAATTTCGAAGGCAAAACTGCTCCCAGGCTTTCCAATTTCCAGTTGGAAAATGGGTTCAATTTTGCTCATATCGAAGAGCATGGCACCATTTACAATGCCACTAGTGTTTGCAGCAAAATGCTTAAGGTTAGAGTAATGCGTGGTAATAACACCCCAAACACCCATTTCGTTAATCCGTTGTAGGATAGATTCGGCTATGGCACCACCAGCTAAAGGCTCTGTGCCTGCTCCGAACTCATCAATAAGCACAAGGGTTTGATTATCTGCATATTTAACAAAAAACTTCATGTTAAGAAGGTGAGAGCTGTAGGTGCTTAGGTCGTTCTCAATCGATTGTTCATCGCCAATATCGATGAAAAGCTGTGAGAAAACGCCCATCTCAGAATTCTCGAGTACAGGGGGTAGATACCCACATTGGAGCATATACTGCGAAACGGCAAGTGTCTTAAGGCACACCGATTTGCCTC
>CAYZSD010000063.1:0-18579 GCA_964481075.1 uncultured Rikenellaceae bacterium
AAATTAAAAATGGCAAGTACCACAATCACTTTGTTGTTGATATGATTCAGGGAGGTGCCGGCACTTCAACAAACATGAATGCCAATGAGGTTATTGCCAACCGAGCACTTGAATTACTTGGTTTCGAAAAAGGGCAATACGACCATTGCCACCCAAACAACCATGTGAACCTTTCCCAGTCAACAAACGATGCCTACCCAACAGCAGTAAAAATTGCCCTAATCAAATCGAACCAGAAGCTAATCCATGTGCTTGAGCTGCTCATTGAATCGTTCAGGCAAAAGGCAAAAGAATTTGCAAATGTGATAAAGATGGGCAGAACCCAGCTTCAGGATGCTGTACCCATGACACTAGGACAAGGATTTGAAGCATACGCAGTTACACTTTCCGAAGAAGTTGAACGGTTAACCCAGAATGCCAAACTTTTTCTTGAAGTGAATATGGGGGCTACTGCCATTGGAACAGGAATAAATTCTGATCCTGAATACGCTGGTAAAGTCATGGAACATCTGAGACGAATAACTGGCTTAAATGTTGTACTTGCATCAAACCTTGTTGAGGCTACTCAGGATACAGGTGCTTTTGTAATGTACTCATCGGCCGTAAAAAGGCTGGCTATTAAGCTTTCAAAGATATGTAACGATCTGCGGTTGCTATCCTCTGGCCCAAGAACAGGAATAAATGAAATCAATTTACCGCCCATGCAGCCGGGCTCTTCGATTATGCCAGGAAAGGTTAATCCAGTAATTCCTGAGGTAGTAAACCAGATTGCCTTCAAGGTTATAGGAAATGACCTAACCGTGACCCTGGCTGCTGAAGGGGGGCAGCTGGAACTCAATGTTTTTGAACCTATCATTGTTCAAAGCCTGTTCGAATCGGTGGAAATGCTTAAGAATGGAATGAACACTCTCAAATATCGATGTATTGACGGAATTACCGCAAATGTTGATAGATGCCGCGAGATGGTTCATCATAGCATTGGGCTGGTTACTGCTCTTAACCCAATTATTGGTTACGAAAAATCGACACAACTAGCTAAAGAGGCTTTGGAGACAGGGAAAAGTGTTTACGACTTGGTATTGGAGCATAAACTTTTAGACAAGGAACAACTGGAAAGAGTGCTTGAGCCTGAGAATATGATTAGACCAGGAAAGATAAGCCTTTAATCGATTGAATCGTATTGGCTCCTATTGAGTTTCTTTGAAACTCTTCAATATCTTATCTACCTCATCCTCGGTTGATTTCAGTTTGGCCTTGCAAAACTGAAGGAGGTCAGCTACACGTTTTACGTTTTGGCTTAGCTCGTCAATATCAAACTCGTTATTCTCAATTCTCTCAATGATTTCTTCAATCTCAGAGACTGCTTCAGCGTAGGTTGGATTCTTTTTAGACATTTTGGCAAATAAATAAAAATCATTTAGGGAGAGAAATTGTAAACCTTGTGCCCTCATTGAGCTTACTATCAACACTTATTGTTCCCCCATTCTTCTCTATAAATTCTTTACAGATTATCAGCCCTAAACCTGTACCTGACTCTTGATTGGTTCCCTTAGTTGTAATATTTTCGTTAACCCTAAAGAGCTTACCAATATTCTCAGGGTCAATCCCAACTCCATTGTCTGATATTGTTACCAATACCATTTCGGCTGCGGGGAAAGCGCTAATAGCAACCACGCCATTCTTAAGAGAATACTTAATTGCATTGGATATTAGGTTTCTAATTACTGTAGAAATAGTATCGTAATCGGCAAAGGCGGTAATCCTTGAATCAACCCTATTCTCGATGATTACACCCTTGTTTCCAGCTTGAACAGTGAGAATATCTACGACTTCGGCAACAAGCTGACCCAAAGGTATTTTCTGAGGATTAAGATTTAAACGACCCGTTTGACTTCTCGACCAATGAAGCAAATTATCGATAAGGTTCAAAAGCTTTAGAGATGTATCGTTTATTATTCTGCTTAACTCTTGAACTTTTTCTCCGCTCATAGTTCTTGCTTGGGTAGAAAGAATATCAGTTAAACCCAAAATTGCATTGAAAGGGCTACGCAGGTCGTGGGCAATGATTGAGAACAGCTTATCTTTAGTCTGAATATTTTGCTGTAACTCGCTCTGCGATTGCGCCAACATTGAATTGGTCAATTGAAGTTGTTTGTTATTTCGTCGTATAGTCCAAAAACTATAGGCACTAACAAGCGCAAGTATCAATATGGAGAGTGATATTATGGCCAGAAAGTTACGAATAAGCTTTTGTTGCTTAAGCTGAATTGACTTAACTTTTGCCTCGTTTCGTAGGTATTCAACCTCACCTTCAATCTTTTTAATCTCTTCCGATTTTTCAACAAGCTCAAGGTCAAGTCGAGCTTGCCAAATTGCCTCTTGCTGAACAAGGTTCTGCAAACTATCGCGTATTCTGATATGCAATTGATAATTCTGCAACGCTTCCTTATAGTTACCTTTAGCAGCATAGTAGCCGTTCAAAGCCAAATGGGTAAGCTCGACAAGTTTCCAATTCTCTGTCTTATAGCCTATTGATAGAGCATTATTAAGATTTTCGAAAGCATCAGAAAAATTTCCAAGTTCTGTTTGAATCTCTCCTATCTTTCTAAAACACAATCCCTTTCTGCTGCTATCATCGAACTTACTAAAAATATTAAGGGCACGTTGAAAAAAGTCAATGGCTTGTGTACTTTTCCCTTCCTTAACAGCAATGTTGCCCAATTCGTTCAAGATTTCTCCCGAAGTTTTCTCATCGTTGATAGAATTAAGAAGGGTCAATGCCTGGTTAAGATGTAACCTTGCAAGCGAGAAATTTTCGATATCACTATAAGCATTTGCGATGCTCCTGTTTGCTTGAGCGATCTGAAGGGTATTGCTTGTTTTGCTCCTGTACTCCAAGGCTTTTGAATAACTTTCAAGTGCATTGGTAGGATCTAAATTTTCTCTTTGGGTATTACCTAGTAGGATATAAACATAGGCTTTGCCAAGTGGGTCGGTTTTCTCTGGAATAAGCTCCAGGGCTTGTTGGAAGTACTTAATAGCTTTTAAGTGCGACTTTAACCTACTATAAGTTAAGCCAATGCTTGTTAAAGAACGGGCAACTTCAGGTTCTAGATTAAGTTCCTGCCTAATTTTTAAGGATGAAAGAAAATGTTTTAGAGCGTCAGCGTATCGTCCCTGTTCCGATTGCAAGTTACCCATGTCGTTATAAACGGAAGCTATTCCACGTAGATCACCCAAAACTTTCCTAATCTCAATCGCTTTTAGCAAGCATAAACTTGCTTCGTTAAAATCGCCTAAATCTCTATGAACCCTTGCAATATTCTCAATTGTAGCAGCTTGGCTGGTTAAAAAGCCTTCTGCTTCTCTAATAGTAAGACTTGTAGTATAGTCCTCGAGTGCCTTTTTGCTGTTTCTTGACCTAACCGAAAGGCTTCCTAGAAGGTTATAGATTTCGCCCTCTAATTTTCTATTACTTCCATTCTTGAGAAAAGTAAGTGCTTCAAAAAGGTAAGAGTTAGCTAAATCAAAATTTCCAATCTCTCTATTTGCAAGGCTAAGGTTTCTAAGCATTACAACCTGTCCAAGAGTATCCTGAAGTTCTTCCCAAATGCTTTTTGCCTTAATGTATGACTTAATAGCAGGCTCAAACTTGCTTTGTGCATAGTAGTTTGAGCCTAAAAGGTGATAACCCTCCGCTGTTACCTGAAGGTCGTTTACCTTTTCCGATGTTTTTATTGCAGTTTTTAGAGCTATTTCTGCTTCGTTAAACTGCTTGTTTTCCTTAAAGAAGTATCCCTGTAGCTGGTAAAACTCCGCTAAATTTTTATAGTTATTTGTTTTTTGTGCATTTCTGATTGCTGTAAGTACTGAACTTGATGCCTCCTTCACTTTGTTTTGTGCTAATAACAAATCAATTCTTATTCCAAGTATAATGGGATAAAGTGAGTTGATGTTCTCTTTTTGGATTAATACTTCAGCTGAATCGATATGAATCAATGCTTCAAGGTAAAGGCCCATGTTATACTTTACACGCCCAAGCAAAATAAAAGCGGCTATTTTCTCCTGAGAACTAGTATTCTCATCTTGCTTGTAAAACACTTCCTCAATTTCGGCTAGCGCTCGCTGAGGATGCTCATCAATGTAGGGTATTGCAATGGAAAGATCTGATGGCAAATCGGGTACAGCTCGCTTGAGTTTTTCAACATTTAATGGGAGGCATTCCACGGATGCAAACAAGAAGACGCTTAAGAACACTAAAGTTCCAAAAAGAAACTGAATAGCTAAACCCAGCCCATTCTTCAAAAAACTACACGAATTAAATCCTTTCACTCTAATCAATTTAGCTTATATTCATGAAATTGGCTGTATGATTGACTAAAAACAATTAACTTACGACCACCGATGAGAATGCAGGGTGAAATAAAAGGTGCTGCCCTTCCCTTTTTCGCTTGTTACCCATATTTTCCCTTTATTCTTAACAATAAATTCCTTACAGAGAAGAAGGCCTAAACCAGTCCCCTCCTCATCGGCTGTACCCTTCGTAGAAAAGGATTCATCGAGACGGAAAAGTTTCTTAATATCATCATCTTCAATACCAATTCCAAAATCAGAAATTGCCACCTCTACCATTCCATCCTTTTCCTCGGCATTGATAAGAATTTTTCCCTTATCATTACTAAATTTTATTGCGTTGCTAATGAGATTGCGAATAATTATTGAGATGATATTTGGGTCGGCAAAAACCATAATATGATCTCCAACCCTTTGAGTGATTTTGATGTTTTTTTTCGACACCATGTTATCCAGAAGCTCTATTTCCTGCTGAACAACTGGAAGTAAAGGGAAAAGTTCTGGTTTGTAAACAATATTGCCAATCTGACTTCGTGACCATTGAAGCAAGTTGTCCAATAGTTTGTAGAGTTTTTGAGCCGATTCGTAGATTAATGCAATGATTTCTTTCGTTTCCTGTTTAGAGTTCGACTCGTAATTCTGGTTTAGCAGTTCACTAAATCCTAAAAGGGCTCCGAAGGGATTCTTTAAGTCGTGAGCAATTATTGAAAAGAACCGGTCTTTTGTTGCATTGAGATCCCTTAAATGCCTTTCCGATTCAATAAGTTTGTTGTTTGCCTCCTTAAGCTCCTTGTTTTTAAGTGAAAGGATTTCATTGATTTTTTTCTTCGACTGAAGGTTTTTATAAACAAGACCTGCAAGAATTACAAGTAAAAGTGAACCTGTAAACCAAAAGATTATTACGTTTCTTTGTCTTGTTATGGTTAAGTTTTTAATTTCGTCATTCTTCTTAAGCATCTCTATTTCATTCTCTTTCCTTTCGGTCTCGAATCGAACCTGCATCTCCATGAACTTCTCGTTCCTATCTTTATTGAAAAGACTATCTTTTAAAGCCATAAACAATGCCTTATGGTCAAAAGCCTCCTTGTAACGCTTCTGGTCGTACCTTAGCTTACTCAGTATCTCATGACTTTCGGCAGTAAAATCGAGCTTATGATTCTGTGGTGCTAATGCAAGAGCCTGATTTACATGCTCCTCTACTTTATTAAACTCATTCGAATGGTAGTAAACCCAAGCAATATTATTAAGGGTGTTCATCTCGCTTGGTATATCGTTCATCTCACGACTTATCTCAAGCGAAGCTTGATAAGCAGCTAATGCTTTTGGGAAATCTTTGAGCTTTGAATGAACAAAACCAATGTTATTTAGAGCCGTTGAAACACCATTCTTATTATTATTGTTTAAAGAAATCTTATACGACTCATTGAAGTAAAGTAAGGCTTTCTGAGCATCTCCCATTTCATCGTAAACAATTCCTAGGTTATTGTTACTTGTTGAGAGATTGGAAATATCGTTTTGTTCAAGGTAAATGTCATGTGCTCTTTTATGGTACTCAAGGGCTAATGGTATATTATTCAAGTTCTTATGCAACGACCCAATAATACTATAAGCATAAGCCATCCCACTAGGATAACTTTTGTGAATAAAGATATTCACTGCTTTTATCGCATAATCGAGGGCACTATTATTATCATTAATCATTTCGTAAACTTCGGCAACACCTAAAATAAAGTATGCTTCGTTGATGTAGTCTTGAATATCGGAGCAAATACTAGCACCAATCTTATAGGCATTAATAGCCTCAGAATACAACCTTAACTCCCTGTATGCCAAGGCAATATTGTTGTAACTATGAGATACCTCAAGCATGTTCCCCACATCCTGCCGGTATTTTCTAGAAATCTCATAATTCTCAATAGCTTTCTGTGGTTGGCGGGTTTCTAAGTAGGCATTTCCAAGAATGTTGTAGGCCTTACCTAGAATGTACTTGCTCCTTGAAGATTGAGCGGCATTAATGGCAAGTTCGGCATAGAACAAACTTGAGTCGGGTTTATATCCCCAGAAATAGCTTGATATTTCGCCGTAAAGAAGAACTTTCTCATCCTCAGATGCCTTATTTATTAGATTGAGCAGACTATCAACAGGTGAAGAAACTGCTTGGAAGACAATACTTTTGCAGGTACAAAAGAATACGAAAGCGAAAAAAGAAACCCTAAACTTCACAATTCAATAATTTTGCGGAAATATACTTAATTATTCGCATTAAAAATCGCTGAGCGCTGAATTATTTACGCCTAAAACGGTGCTTTCAATTGAGCCATCAAAAAGAATAGTTTTAATCTCATCGCCCTTTGACACATTGTTAATGCTTCTTACAAGTTTACCATTCTTGTATAGTATCGAATAGCCCCGTTTTAAAACATTCCTTGGGTCTAACGAGTAAACATTTGACTCTAAAGAATTTATATCTTGACTACTCTGCTTTATTTTGAAAGAAACAACACTTGATGTTCTATGGAAAAGCGCATCTATTCCCTGCCTTCTTGTTCCAACCTTAGCCGTAGCGGCGGATTTAACTGTATGATAGTAAGTATCGAGTTCAAATGATTTTCGTGCTATTGAGTTGACAACTTTTTCGTTGCAATTATGCATGAGCTCATGTAGTTGCATTCTTACATGGTTTGCCGCTCGAATAGTATTTGGAACAACCCTCGACTGAAAGCTAACAAGTTCTAAGCTACGAGTTGCAATTATTGACTCAACCTGGTTAACCAAGTCTTCCTTTAGCTCATCGAGAATACCTTCGGCATTACTGAACTGATTGATAATGAATTCTGCGGCTGCTGTGGGAGTTTTCAAACGGGTATGTGCAACTAGGTCGGCAATTGTTACATCCTTTTCGTGTCCTATGCCAGTAATTACAGGGATAGGAAACTGAGCTATGTTACTTGCAAGCAGATAGCTATCGAAACAGGCAAGATCAAGCTGCGATCCTCCTCCCCTGATAATAGCCACGGCATCCCATTTTTCAATCTCCTCGAAAATTGCATCGAGGCACGAAACAACGGAGGTTTCTGCATTATCGCCCTGCATTGTTGCAGCAAATAGCTTGTAAACAATACGATAGCCAAACTGATTGGAATCGAGTTGATTTGTAAAGTCTTCATAACCAGCAGCAGTTGGCGATGAGATAATTGCAATTCTTTTTGGAAGCAGAGGAAAGTCGAGCTGGCGATTCATGTCAAAAATTCCCTCGTAAACCAGCCTTTGGATGGTCTCCTGACGTATTCGTTCCAAATCGCCAAGCGTAAAACTTGGGTCAATATCAATAATATTTAGCGATATTCCATATACAAGATGATAGTTCACCTCGCATCGAACGAGAACTTTTAGTCCTGACGTTAGCTTTCTGCGGGTACTTGTTTCGAAAAAAGGTTTTAACGATCTGTAGCGACCTGACCATACTGTTGCCCTTACCTTTGCCTGTGGAAAATCGTCAAACTCACCTTTTTCAACCAATTCCATGTAACAATGGCCTGTTCTGTTTTCTTTTAGCTCGCTAATTTCAGCAATTACCCAAAAGCTATCTGGAAAACTAATTTCCAACGATTGCTGAATCATTCGGCACACCTCAACTAGCGAAAATCGCTCTGTAGCTTGCATGCTGGCTCTCACTCTACAACTATTTTACTATGCAATACCCAATTACCGGTTGACAAACTAATTATGTAAAGTCCTGGCGAAAACCCAGAAGGGAGTTGAACTTCAAATGTATTTGAATAGGGTTGTACCAATTCTTGATATACACAGTTTCCTAGCGACGAAAAGAATGAAATTCTTACTAAACTATTCACATCAAAAGGCACTTTAACGGTTAGTTGACCCCTTGTTGGATTTGGGTAAACTTCGAGCTTACGATTTTCGAAAGCATAGGGCGAAGATGTGCCAAACAAAGCCTTCTCGAAGTTGGGCAATCCGTAACCTAAAGTTGTGGTGGGATTATTGTAACTACTTGCTGAAGAGACTATTTTATTGGCTAATTCGCTTACATTTAAATCGGGGAATGCTTGCCAAAGGCATGCTGCCAACCCCGATATCACAGGCGCAGAAAGCGATGTTCCATTCGCTGTCCCGATAAAGCCATCGGAGGTTTGGACTGCGGTACCCATTCCAAGAGCTACAACATCTGGTTTTACTCTTCCATCGTAGGAAGGACCACGGGAACTGAAAGGGGCATAATCGCCGTAAACATTCACTGCGCCAACTGTAAGACTTCCTATTGCATCGGCGGGGCTTGTAATGTAAGCCCACGAAGAGTTGCCCTCGTTTCCGGCACTCACCACAACAAGAATGCCTGCTTGTGCAGCATAGCTAGCTGCCCTTGCCGATGGAGTAGTTTGTCCATCCATGCTCGAATAGGAATGGTTTTGCCAAGATAAATCGAACTGGGAATACCCTAATGATGAGTTAATTACATCAACGCCAAGGCTATCAGCCAGTTCAGCAGCAGCGGCCCAGTTATACTCCTCAATGATTTGCTCACTTCCTGCATCCTCACTTCGAAGCAGAACATAGCTCGCCTCTGGTGCTGTTCCAATCAGTTGCCCTGGAATGTTTGAAGCCATTACCGAAAGCACAACCATGCCGTGAGTATGCTCCTGATACATATCAGACTCGGAATTCACAAAGTCTCTCTCAAATAATATCCTTCCTCCTCCCCTCAAACTATCGAAGGCAGGCAATGTATTTACAGCATAGTACCCAGCGTCCAAGAGGGCAATAACCATATTTTGACCTCTAAAGCCATTATTATGAAGCACATGTCCGTTAAGCATCTTCACCTGATTTGTTGAGAAACCATATTCGTAAAAATCGCTGGTACTGCCGGTGCTTTTTTGTAGTTGCCTTGAACGAATTTCGGGTAAAGGCTTTGACTTAACATTTTTCTGAAAAATAAGCTCCATGCTTGAAACAAAAGAAAGGTTGAGTATATCGTTGATCATTGTGCTACTATACACTTCAACAACAACACCATTGAACCATTTTAAGGGGTAAAGCACCTTAGCACCAGTTTCTCGAACCTGATTTATATAGCTATATGAAACTGGAATATCGATTTCTGTAACAGCAATCCCCTGTTTTGCCCTTCGGTCTATTGAACGTTGGCTAAGAAACTCTGAAGGAGAATCAATACTATATGTACTCTCCTGTTTGTCGGTAAAGGAAATAAAGTATTTGTCCTGACAGTATGAAAGATTCGCTATAAGAAGAAAAAGAAGTATTCCAAGAAATCGAATCATAATATCCTTATTAACATTTATTTATAGAATGCTTGTATAAAAAAATTATCTCTTTAACCTCACTTTTTAAGAATGGTTCAGGAAATAGATCTTTCTGAGGTTATTCTAATTGAAACCCCCTTACATGTAACCACATCACCGTGTCGTAGCTTTGCTCTCTTTCTCTCCTCACGATTACCATTTATCGTAACCATCCCTTCCTCAACTAATCTTTGAGCATCTCCACCACTTTGTGCAATTCTTGAAGCCTTAAGCAACTGAATTAAAGGAATATAATCCTCATTAATAGCAAATATACGCATTGTATTAAAAAATGTTTTGCAAGATACTACATAAATAGGATATTTACATATAGTATCTCTTGCACAAAATGTATTAATCTGAAAATCATTGAAAACGAAAATAGGTTTATATTTGCTATATCAAAGAACTCCGAAATATGAAACTATTCACCTGCCGTCAGATACAAGACATTGATTCGTACACAATTGAATATGAGCCGATTTCATCGTATTTACTTATGGAACGGGCAGCAAAAGCCTTGTTTGAAAGAATTACATCGATGTACAATTCCTCATGGCCTGTTATTGTTTTTTGTGGACCTGGAAATAACGGTGGCGATGGTGCTGCAATTGGTCGTATGCTTCTTGAGAGGGGATATAAAGCTGAAATTTTTATCATTAGCTCTAGCAAGTACTCAAAGGATCTGTATGCCAACCTTGAAATCTTGAAAAAGAATGGTGTTGTTGTTACTTACATCAGCACTGCTAATGATTTCCCCGTGTTAAATGAAAAAATACTGGCCATTGACAGTCTTTTCGGTTCAGGACTCGCAAAACCCCTCGAAGGGCTTGCAGCAAGCCTTGTTGAGCATATTAATCATTCTAATTGTGAGGTACTTGCAATCGACATTCCATCAGGGCTTTTCGGTGAGGCTAACCCCTTCCCTAACCCAAATTCTGTTATCAAAGCAAAAAGGACGTTAACAATACAATTCCCAAAGATAAGTTTCTTTTACTCTGAAAACCATTGCTTTGTGGGCGATTGGGAGGTAGTTGATATTAGTCTTCATCCCAAAGCAATTGAGCAAACAGAAACATCTTTTCACATAATTGACAATGATTTAGCAAGAACCATCCGTAAACCAAGAAAAAAATTTGATCATAAAGGTGTTTTTGGCCATTCATTAATTATTGCAGGAAGCACAGGCATGTTTGGTGCGGCAATTCTGAGTGCGAAAGCTTGCATAAAATCTGGTTCGGGGCTTGTTACACTCCACATTCCGAAGCAAGGATCAATGATTGCCCATTGTTCAATACCAGAAATAATGGTTAATACTGATGCCGACAAACATTTTGTAACTGAAACACATAACCTCGAAAAATACACCTCAATTGGAATTGGGCCAGGAATTGGTACGAACCCCAAAACTGCGAAGGCTTTTCGACAACTCCTACATGAAACAAAAGTTCCAATTGTTATTGACGCCGATGCTCTAAACATTATCTCACAACAAACTGATTTACTTAATATTATACCATCGAATTCGATTATCACCCCACATCCTGGAGAATTTTCTCGCTTATTTGGGGAAACTACCTCAGGATACGAACGGTTGGTTAAGGCCAAGGAAAAGGCAATGATGTATGGAATTGTAATCGTTCTAAAAGGAGCTTACACACAGGTTGTTTGTCCCGATGCTACAGTTTACTTCAATAGCACCGGAAACCCAGGTATGGCAACAGCTGGAAGCGGTGATGTGCTAACTGGAATGATTACATCATTATTAGGGCAGGGCTATTCTCCAAAAGACGCTGCCATTTTAGGAGTTTATATTCATGGCCTTGCAGGTGATATAGCAATGCAAGAAACAGGACAAGAATCGCTGGTTGCTTCTAACATTATTGACTCTCTGGGTAAGGCATTTCATAAAATTGCTGAGAAGTAATAGCTAGTAACACAATATTATTTGATAGAAAAAAGTTATAGTTTTCGAATCGATTCTCTTAGTATATTTGCACTCTAGCATTAGTTGTTTTTAAAACCTTGCAAAACTAACTATAATTAATCAAAATGCGTAGAATAACAATTGCTGTCCTGCTTTTATCAATTGTAACCTTGCTATCGTGTAAGACTAAACAAGTGGCAACTAATGTACAACAAGCAGAAAATGTGAACATCCTTTCTAGAAAAGGGATGGTTTACACTCTTCCAAAAACAGTATTTAGGGTGAAGGTTAAGGCAGTACATACATCTGTTCTACCTGGGCCCTACTCCCAGTTTGCCGAAAAGTATCTGGGAATTAGCAATGTTTTTGCTTCGCAGAAGAACCAGTGGGAAATACAAGAGGTAAACGTTTTCTCGTTTACTGAACCTGACCTGAAATACTTCTTTGTTGTTGAACCTGGCGATGACTACAAATGTGGTTTCATGCAGCTTACTCAGAACGGTTTAATCATCCCATCATTACAAATTGGCTTTCAGAATATTGAGCACGGAGTTAAACCATTACCCGCCGAGTTTTTCGACCCCAGATATCACGACCTATCACCAACTCCTTTCATTGCAACTGAAACAACCACCCATTACTCACGGGTATTGCAAGACAGCGTGTTCATTAGAGTGCCTGTTCACAAAACGGTGGTATTGGAAAAATCGCTTGAGGATAAGGCTCGAGAAGCTGCTGAGTTTATTTTCTCCCTCCGCAAGCGTCGCTTCGAACTTCTATCGGGCGATGCCGATTTTGTTGCCGAAGGCAAGGCCGTTGATATAGTGCTTAACGAGATAAAACGTCTTGAAGATGAATACTTAACTTTATTCACAGGAAAAAGACACCAAACTTTCTCAACCCATTGGTTCAACTATTCGGTTGAACCTGAGGGTCAGGAAACTGCTATACTATTCCGTTTCTCTGCAACAAGGGGTGTTCTTTCACCATCCGATTTAAGTGGTAGTCCAGTAATTATTAATATAACCTCACCTGAAAGTTGGAAAGGAATCGAGATTCTAAATAAGCTTGCAAACGAAAAGGATTTGCCCCGTACCGATTTGGTTTACTACCGATTACCAGTTCCTGTTAGTATTAGAATCTCCGACTCCCAAACAGAGTTTTTTAACAGCAGATCGAGCGTTTTTCAGCTCGGGCCATTGCTTAGAATCCCTCCAGAACTACTTGTAGAAAAGGTTCCTATTAACAAATAATATGGGTGACTTCCATCATATTGTTTCCACTCTTAAAAGCAATTTAAAAAAGGAATTACCTGGTTTTGAGGCACAGAAAAAGATGGCTCCTTCTTTCAGAGGAGAGTTTCCTTTTCGGTCCAATAAAAACCTTACCCCACGCAACAGTGCTGTTTTGATATGCATCTATCCCAATGAGGGAAAGGCAACAACCATACTTATCAAACGAACTACGTACAACGGAGCGCATAGTGGGCAAGTAAGTTTCCCTGGGGGCAAGCAAGAGGGAAATGATGAGTCACTAATAGAAACTGCTTTAAGAGAAACAAGGGAAGAAGTTGGTATTTCAGAGAAACTTGTACGTGTTCTTGGAGTGCTTACTCCTTTACATATCCCTGTAAGCAATATGGTTGTTCTCCCGGTAATTGGGGTGTTAGAACAACAACCAGAAATACACCTTAACCTTCAGGAAGTTGAGTACCCTATCTTTGTAGGGCTTGAATGCTTTAAGGATAATCGATTCAAATCGGTTAAGATTCTTAAAGTCAACAACGTTCCAATTTCTGCTCCTTTCTATTCCGTTGAAGGAGAATTTGTGTGGGGTGCTACTGCTATGATAATTTCTGAACTAACCGAGGTCTTCTAATCGCGGATAATATTCTGATAGTGCTTATATCTTTCAAGGATCTGGTTAACATAATTGTAGGTTTCCCTTCCCCTAAAGTACCCAAACCTCACTGTAGTATCGCAGTAATAATCGGGATTTGACTTGTTGAGAATAAAAAAATCAACATTATTATCCCAAATATTAGGGTTTTTCCCATGTTTTCGTGCAAGGTTTCTTGCATCGTTAACATGGCCAATACCTGCATTGTAGGACGCAAGGATAAACTTTATCCTCTCCTGTGAATCGGTTATGCTATCCTCAAAACGACGCTCGAGCCAGCGGAGATACCTTGCACCTGCGTCGATTTGGGTATATGGGTCGGATTGATGTTTTATTCCAAAGAAGTCCGATGTACTAGGCATGAACTGCATTAAACCGTATGCTCCCCTATGCGACTGCACATTGTGTTTGAACCTACTCTCCTGATAAACCATAGCAGCAAATAGTCTCCAGTCCCAATCAATACTCATGCTAGCACGCTTAAACCTTTCGTCGAAGGGCGAGATTCGACCCATCTTAATTTTGGTATTCTCATTAATAATCCTTCTGGCCCAGAAAGGGTTATCGAAGTATTTTCCTTTGATAATCCGATATTCGGCAGTACCAGAAAAACTTGCAAGCCATTCGTTCAGCTTATCTAAAAGCTGAGGAGAATGCTTCCCTAAAGCCCAGGCAAGATTCTGTTCAAAGCTAATCGGAGTTTCAATATCTATATTGCTGTAATAAAACGAGTTAACCTTAGCTATATCCTCATCGCAAACAGTGTAATCAATTTCACCGTTGGCAACCAACTCAATTAGCTCATCAACCTCATAGTTTGCCATTTCCACAATGATAATTGTCTCCCCTATCTCATCCGAGAGATTTCGAAGCCTATGAGCCGAGGCTGAGCTTTTCTGAACATAAACAATCTTCTTTGCCAAGTCAATTGGGTTTCTTATTAGCCCACCTTCAGTGTCATTTGTTTGGGATTTTCTCTGAACAATAACCTGACGGGTTTTTCCGTGAGGAATTGAAAAGTTGTATTTCTTGCTTCTCTGCCCAGTAATAGTAAGGTTATTTGCAAAGATGTCAACCTCACCATTTTCTAACATTTTAAATGATTCATCGAGGTTGTTCTCAGCAATAATCTCAAGTCGTACGCCAAGATATGAAGCAAAAGCCTGCAACATATCGAACTGGAAGCCCATTGGAGCACCCTGATATATGAAGTAATTTGTGGAATTAAAATCGGTAACAGCAACAAGCACACCCTCCTCAAGAATATGCTCTAAATCTCTTTTGCCATCGATACCCTTAACACGCTTATTCCCTCTATTCTGGCTACAACCTACAATAAACGCTGAAAGCAAGAGCAGAAGAAAGACACGGGCTATAGTATTGATTATCAACTTCATAAACAAAACGAATTGGTGAAAACGGGTACAAAGATATAACAATGCAGAAAAAAACAACCTGTTTTTTGACCATCAGTCAAAAAATATCCACGAAACACCAATTTTAAAAATCCGAGGATTTATAGGATAATGAAGGGCTGAAAAGTACTGATTATCAGGGAATCCCTGGTTAGCGTGTTCATACTTAAGAAAGATAAGTACGCTCTTCCACTTGAAGTTAGCAAACAGATCGGCGGTTGGGTATCCACCCAAAACTTTTTCATTCTGGTTGTAGAACTGACCTATAACAGGGTTGTAAGCATCGGCATAGAATCGAGAGCGATAGTAAATATTAAAACCTATCTGACCAGTAAGGGCATTTGGAACAATTATTTGTTCGTAGTGCAATGAAGAGAAAGTGATAAGCTGGGGTAGATTTAGCACTTGCGTGTTTGTATTCACCTGCCAGACAACTCGATTAAAAATGTTAAGACCCCCAAAGCGGATATTCTTTTGAGCATACACAGAGGTTATAGTAACGTTAGGGTACTGCTCGGGGAGCGACTGGTAATTGAAAAAGAGGTAGTCGCTAATATGTATTAAGTTATAACCTGCTTCAGCTTCCCAACGCTCAAATCCTATTGCACCTCGAATCTGAAACTTCTTCTCTTTATTAAAACTATTGGACCACCTTACATGATTTGAAAAATACTCGTTAAGAAAAATATCTGGTTTAACCTCGCTTATCAAAATATCCCCTTTAACCTGAGGCATTTCATCGTTCTTCCAAGGGGAAATTTTTGCTTTTCCTTGAATAATTTTATCGCCTGCCCTGTAGCCACTCAAGTACAATCGGAATGCACCCTGGTACGAAAGGAATGGGCTTTGGCTGTAAGCTCCAACCCCAAAATGACTGTTGTTATATCCTTGATTTTGTCGTGGGTAAATAAACCCTTCAGGTTTAAAGTAGTAGTAATCTGCCATTTCGTAACCCAACCAACCTCTTAATCCAGGAAGTCCAGGAATCTTGGCAAATTGCATTATTTCGAGCATTGCAATTGCTTCCGTTGAAAACAACGCTACCGTATCCCTAGTTTTTAATGGATTGATATAGATATTACCATAGTAGTCGATAATTGGCTTATCATCCTCAAAAGTTCTACTAAACCTGTTTCGGGTTATGATGAGTCGAGTGGTTATCAGGGGGATGAAAAAATCCTGCATCTGCCCAACCGAATCCTTCCTTTGTTGCTTAATGTTTAATAGGGTGTAACCAAAAGTTCCCGACATGGATTTCACTCGAACAATACTTTGAGCCTTTAGCAGCCAAAAAGGTACCAAACGAGACTCAACAATAGTATCCTCAATAAAATAGTCGTTCGAAACACCTCCATTCTCCTGATTCTTAAACGTGTGATTTACAAATGCAGCTTTTGCAGAAACGTTGCCTTTGAAGTAACTTGCAAATAATGCAATTGCATTATTTCTAGTCTCCTGGTTTGAGTACACCCCTTTAGTTCCAAAAAAATCGTATTTTATTCCAAAGTTAAAATTTGGATTAACATTCTGTGTATGAATAACCCTGAGAACCTGTTCGGCTTGTCTGCGGCTTCCAGCAGTACAATGGGTTACAATGGTAAAAGGCTTTCGAACATTGTATTGAGTTTCCTCCAGACTCATAACAATGAATGGTTCATGATTCCTTGAAAAAAGGAATGGGGAATGCTGCTGACGTGAGAAAAAATGATCGTACTGCGATGGGCTACCCAAATTCCCTAAGAATGTGTACGTTTCATACCTATCCTGCTGAGGATAAAATAGGTGATTCATCCATAAAGCCGTGTCAACAACTTGTTTTTCGTATGATAGGTAAGTAGAACTAAACTTGAAAGGGACAACCTTTTCGCTGTAAGGAACATCTAATAAATCCCTTGCATTCCTTCCACGAATAGCCTTATTTGTTCGATACCTTCGAGTGGATTCCTGTACCGATAAAGCATTCAACGAATCACCTTCAGGGAAGTCGAAACCACTATGCCTAATTGTATCATCGTCTAAATGATAGTTGTGATGGGTATGTGGGATGGTATCAAGTAATGAATAATAAAACGAATTGGGAAACGTAAATGTGCTAGCATACTGATACTGAGGTAAAACCCAGCACAACGTTACTAATAGAATGAGTTGATATAAAATGGTTACTTTTTTAGTCATTATGGACACAAAAGTAAGAAAAAAAAGAAAAGGGAGTCTGCTAGTTGACTCCCTTTGGAAAGAATTTAAATTTAATAAGCTTTAGGCAATATGCAAGAATTTTTCAACTAATTTCTTAATTTCCTCGTTATTACCGTACAGTTTTTCGCTCATGCCTTTGTCATCGAATGCTTTAAGTTTAGATATACGACTGTCAATAAGGCCCTTAGGGAATACATGGTTCTCCTCAAACAATTCACGCTTTGCGGCAAGTGCATCGGCCGATTCCCAGCACGAGAGAGGAAGTTGCTTTAGCTTGGCTAATTTTTCCTTATGCTCTGGTTTGAAAATGTTTACGTCAACATAAAGTTTCTCGGCCAAATCAAGTGCATCGGGCATGTTAATGCCTTTGAGCGAAGAAACAATTAGCCCTGCAAGTGTTAAGTATATATCAGCAGAACCATCTGGGACACGAAACTCGAAGGTTTGCTTTGACTGAGCAATTGGATCTGGGCGGTAATCGTATGGGTTAGCATCCTGAATCATATTCGATGCCCCTGTCCATCCAAGAGGGACACGAATTACTACCGATCGATTCCTATCGCCCCAGCAGATATTTGTAGGAGCCTCCTGGTGAGGAACCAATCGTAGGTAAGATGTTGGAATGGTATTTCCAAAAGCTGTAAGGGCATCAGCATACGAAAGGATACCAGCAATCATCTTCTTCGCTAAGTTGCTTAGTTTTCCGTTCTCAGCTGTTAGGTTTATTCCATCCTTCTCAACCATCATGTGGAAGTGCATTCCACTTCCAGCTTTGCCTACAGTAATCTTTGGGGCATAGCTAATGTTAACCCCATATCGGAAACCTAGCATTCTAAGGATCCACTTAGCAATGATCATCTGCTCGGCAGCTTCTTCAACACATGTGGGAAGGAACTCTATTTCGTGTTGCTCGTAGTAAGTTTCACCATCGGAGAAGCAGCCAACCTCGGCATGACCGTACTTAATCTTACCACCAGCTTTTGCTATGAGGCGAAGAGCTTCGGTGCGAATCTCACCAAACTTGGCAAAAGGTGCGCTGGAATGATAGCCTTTCTGGTCAACACCCTGATAAAATTGTTCCCAATCACAGGTAACATAGTACTCCAACTCGCCCAATGCTTTAAATGTGTATCCTGTTTGCCTGGTGAACTCCTCATTCGCCTTCCGAAGAACATAACCTGGGTCGCTCTCAACAGGTTTTCCTTCATTGTTGTAGAACGAACAAAGAATATCTATGGTTGGTACATCGGCAAACGGGTTCACATAGGCGGTACGATAACGAGGAACAACGTAAAGGTCGCTACTTCCTGCTTCGATAAAAGAGAAAAGGCTGCTTCCATCAACCCTCTCACCATGAGATAGAATAGTGTCCAAATGATCCTTGGATGTAATGATAAAGTTCAACGTTTTGAGCTTCCCATCCTCGGCCACGTAACGGAAATTCAGCATCTCAATTTCATTCTCCTCA
>CAYZSD010000064.1:0-18437 GCA_964481075.1 uncultured Rikenellaceae bacterium
GCGCACTATCATAAATGGACAGGAAATTTACCAGTTTGAGAATCGATATATATGCAAGGATGGAACAATTAAGTGGTTGGAATGGAACTCTTTTCCTTATCCAGACGATAGCATCATGATTGGCGCCGCCAGGGATGTGACCAAGCAGAAGATGGCCGAAAGAGAGGTTCAACATAACCAGAAACTTCTTCAAAAAATTCTCGATAACAGCCCCTTAGCAAAGACACTTCTCAATTCTGAAGGAAATATTATCTATGCAAATAAACCAGCTGAAAATATCTTTGGAATTTCTCAGGAGGAAATTCTCACACGAACCTACGATGCAAGCCAATGGAGGATTACCGATTTTAATGGGAAATCAATACCATCCGATAAATTACCCTTTGCTCTCATAAAATCCACCGGAAAGTCACTTTTAGGGTTCAAGCACTACATTGAGGTGCCCGGAAAAGAAAAGGTTTTACTTATAATTAATGGTACTCCCATATTTAGGGAGAATATGGATTTTGAGGGTGCTGTTTTTTCAATTGGTATTTGCAATGAATAGAAGGGATGGAGTTGGTTTTGTTGTTATCTTAGAATACTCCTTGCCTTCATTGAAAGCACGCCCCACATGGCCTCACGGAATATACCTCCGCTCATCTTTGAAGCACCCTCGCGCCGTTCGGTGAAAACAATAGGAACCTCAACGATGTTGAAGCCAAGTTTCCATGCCGTAAACTTCATTTCTATCTGAAAGCCATAGCCAACCATAGATATTTTATCAAGGTCAATGTTCTCAAGAACCCTTCTCTTGTAGCATTTGAATCCTGCCGTTGCATCTCTAACCTTCATTCGGGTAACAATACGTACATACATTGATGCAAAGTACGACATTAGTACCCTTCGCATGGGCCAGTTCACCACATTCACTCCGCTAATGTATCGCGACCCAATGGCAAGGTCAGCACCATTAAGGCAGGCCTCATGCAACCTAACCAAATCATCGGGGTTGTGTGAGAAATCGGCATCCATCTCAAAAACAAAGTCATAGCCATTGGCAAGAGCCCACTTGAAGCCTACAATGTAGGCAGTTCCTAACCCTAACTTACCACTCCTTTCAAGCATGAAGAGCCTGTTCTCGTATTGTCCAAGTAAACCTTTCACAATGGAAGCAGTGCCATCGGGCGAACCATCGTCAATAATGAGTAAGTGAAAGTCGCATTTCAACGACATCACCTTATGTATCATACGTTCAATGTTGTCCTTCTCATTATAGGTAGGAATAATAACCAGGCTTTTCATTATTTTCAAAGGTATTTAAACAACAAAGATATGAAAGATTTACTACTTTTGACATGAATTCCTTCATGTATAATAATCATTCATGATATGAAAGAACTAAAACATTTTCTTTCGGCAGAACGATGGCTCATTGTTAAGTTGCTCTTGGTGTGGTTTCTGGTGAATGTGCTTCAATCGGTTTTCACCGAAATAGGTAACGACGAATCATACTACTGGGTGTATTCGAGGTTTCTCGACTGGGGTTACTTCGACCATCCACCAATGATAGCCCTTCTTATTCGAATGGGATCGTACTTTTTTTCAGATGAACTAGGTGTTCGTTTCTTCATCGCTCTTATCCAGATACCTTTCCTTCTTGTATTGTTTTGGCTGGTTGAATCAGAGGTTAACCGAAAATCTATACTGATATTCATAATGGTTGCTGCTTCGGTGGTGATGATTCAGGCCTATGGCTTTGTTGCCACTCCCGATGCCCCAATGCTTCTGTTTACAGCCCTTTTCCTTTTGGCATACAGGCTTTTCCTTGAGCATGAGTCAATTGTTAACACCATTTTCCTCTCTTTAAGCATGGTGCTTCTGATGTACAGTAAGTATCATGGTGTGCTTGTTGTTGGATTCGTTATCATCTCGAACCTGAAACTTCTTTTGAACCCCCGCTTCTATTTTGCTGGATTTTTTGCACTTCTACTTTTTACTCCACACATTTATTGGCAGTATCAGAATGGTTTTCCTAGTTTTTCTTACCATCTTGTTGACCGCTCAAGCAGCTTTCAATTCGGGAAACTATTCGAATTTCTTGCAAACCAACTGGCTGTATTCAACCCGCTGACGTTGGGAGCAGCTTTCTATGTGATGGTAAAACGCAGAATTGCTGATAAGTTCGAACGAGCTCTTGTCTTTCAGGTGCTTGGCTTTCTGCTTTTTTTTACCCTTTCGAATGTTAAGGGGTACGTGAATCCACATTGGACCGTTGCTGCTGCTTGTGCTATTGTAATACTTGTTGTTAGGGAAGCAGTTATCAATGAAAAGTTGCAAAGGTTTGTTTTTAAGTGGATTGCACCTTCATTAATCCTGCTAATTGTTGCTAGGTTTCTTTTGATTTTTGATGTTATTCCCATGAGGTCGGAATGGCATGGACATAAACAGAGAGTAAAAGACTTGGGGTCGATAACCGAAGATAAACCCCTGATAATTCTCAACCAGTTTCAGCTACCTTCCAAGTACATGTTCTATACGCACAAGCCTGTTCATTCCATCGGAGGAATTAAGTATAGACACACACAGTACGATATATGGAATTTCGATGAGCAGTTTCGAGGTGAAGAGGTTTTGCTACTTACAACTGAAGCGAATCCCAGGGCACAACGTTTTGTTGTGGGGAAGAACGAGTTTTACCTGGAGATGATTAGCAATTATCAGCCCTACAAAAGGCTTAAGGTAGATTTTGACCTTTTTGGTGTTGAATTTAAAAGGGGAACTACAGTTGAACTACCATTGGCTGTTACCAACCTCACAGATGCCGAAACAATTCTCAATCATAGTAATATGCCAATCTCCTTTTCAGGAGTAATCTCCAATAAACATCAGGTTTTTCATACTTTGAAAACTGAACAAACCTTTTCAGGCGATACCTTGCAAGTTGGCGAGAGGGTAGAGGGTTCAATCAGATTTTTAATCCCCGAGGATTTTTGGGGTGAGTATCGTTTTTGGGTCTGCCATTCTGCTCCTAACTTCAGCGTTGCTACTATTTCATCTGGTAAAACAATCAATATCAAGTAGATGCCTTTTCTGCTTAAATTCATAAAATACTGTGTGGTTGGATTTTCCGGATTACTGGTTGATTTTGGAGTAACCTGGATTTGCAAAGAAAGATTTAAATTGAACAAGTATCTCTCTAACTCTCTGGGATTCACAATTGCAGCCTCATCGAACTATTACCTTAACAGGATATGGACTTTTGCCAGTGTAAGCGAAAGGATTGCCCGTGAATTTGTTCTTTTTTTCTCTATATCAATGATTGGGCTGGTGCTTAACAACTTTTTTCTTTTCCTGTTTCACGAGAAAATGAAGTTAAATTTTTACTTTTCGAAAATCTTAGCAATTGGCGTTGTAACAGTATGGAACTTCATAGCAAACTACTATGTTACGTTTAAGGTTTAGAATTCTAGTGCTTTCTTTTTTTCTTTTTAATGTATTGACAATCTGTCAATCTCTTGCTCAGGAGTTGGAGTGGAACGTAGGCGCATTCGGCTTTGCCGATAACCGCGAGTACAAGTCGCAGGTGCAAATACCGCAAACGATATTCGGATTGCAATTGGCTCCCGAATTGGGAATACGGTTCGATACCCTTCACAGCATTCGCTTTGGAATGAATATTCTTAAGGAATTTGGGAGTGATAGCTTTATCGATGAGGTTTCTCCGTTATTGTACTACTGCTTCGAAGGGGATAGGTATCGTTTCAACTTTGGGTCATTTTCTCGAAACGACTTTCTTGGAGATGCCCCAAATATTATCTATTACGATTCTCTGATCTACTATCGCCCAACCATAAACGGGCTTTTTTGGACATACTTTGGAAGAAACTTTTCTCAAAGCGTTTATCTCGATTGGACAAGTCGGCAAACCGATACTCGCAGAGAAACCTTCATCATGGGTGGACAGGGAAAGCTTTTGCTTAATGGTTTCTTTCTCCACAATTATATCTATATGTACCATTTTGCTGGGCCTGCTATTCCAATCCCAGGCGACCATTTGCGTGATAATGGTGTTGGGCTGTTAAAGTTTGGTTACGATTTAACTTGTATTATTCCTATCGATTCATTAAGTATTTCCTTATCTGGCGTACAATCGTTTGAGCGTACAAGAAAAATCATGACATGGAACACCCCAAAAGGTGTTTTGCTTGAATTTCAAGCCCAATTTAAGGGTTTTGGGTTACGAAATACCCTTTATTATGGCGATGGTCATAACCTCGATTGGGGTGATCCATTTTACCAGTTAAAACAGTATAATAGACTGGATATCTATTATATACCTCTTTTTTTTAGGAATGTTTCGGGCAAGTTCTCCATATCCCTACACTTTGCCGGAGGCAACATGAGTCATCAGCAGCAATTCATCATCACAGTCAAGGTGGGTCAACGCTTTAGCCCAAAAGTCATACGATAAGCATTATTTAACGTTTCAACCTGCATGCAGACTCCAGTTGTACCCACTGAACGGTAGTCGGGGAAACTTAAGAGGATAAAGGAGTATGAGCCAGTAAACTAAATGAATTTCCGTCTCCCGTCTCCCGTCTTCGGACTCTGAGCGAAGTCGAAGAGTCGGTCTTCGGTCTTCAAACCTAAATCTTAAATCCTTGTTCGATACCTGCTTACCGCAGGCAAGTTCTAAATTCTCCCTTCCCTTGACATTGGAATGTCTCGTCAAAAAAGATGACCCCGATGTTCTTTATCGGGGATGGAAAGTCTTTCCCACAACACCTAAAGTTATGGACAGGCCAATAACCGACAACTGACAACTGAAAACCGATAACCGACAACCTGTCTGCAGGCAAGCTTTACCCTTTCACCACCCTAACCACCTTCTTTTCCCCATTAGCAGAGTAGAAAACCATGAAGTAAACTCCTGATTTCAAGCCTAACGTTGAAATTGAGGTTTCACTACTATTTATTTCATGGACTCCAACAACCTGACCAAGAATATTGCAGATTAGCACCTTGCTAATTCCTTTAGGGCATGATATATGAATCCTATCGATGAATGGATTTGGGTAAATCTTGAGGTTCTCGAACAGATTCATTGGATCATTGGCACCGATATTTACAGTAATATACCAGTTCTTGGTGTTTATCCCATTCTGTGCCTTAACAACGTAATGAACTGTCTGCGTGAAATCAACCGTCATATTGCTTGGGGGATATACAGATGCACCCTCTGAGAGGGTAATGATAGGGGTGAGGGCGGCAAGGTTGGTTCCCGGTCGAACTTCGATGGAAATATTTCCAGTACCCCAACCATCGTCAGGTACGATTGTGGCAGAAGCAATCTGTTCGTTCAGCTCAAAAGCAAGGATTTCGGCTTCACTTGACGATACTGCAACTGTGGCAATCCATTCCTTTGTCGCCACAGAATCTTGAGCAGTAACTGTGTAGTTAACTGGTTGTGAGAAGTTTTGGGGAATGCCACTTTCAGGAGAAAGGGATGCTCCTGCCGATATTGATATTGTAGGGCTGAGCTCACCAACCGAAGTGCCTTGAGGTACCGCTACTTTTACCCTTCCTACACCACTACCGTCATCAGGAAAGATTAGAATCATATCATAGTCAAGGTCAACGTCAAAGGAGAGTATGTCGGCCTTATCAGAAAGATTGCTTGCTTCAGAAACATTGATTACCCAGTTCTTTGTTGTTACACCATCGTGTGCTGTAACAGAATAGTTTACAGGATTTGAGAAATCGTTTGCCTGTGCATTGGGTGGACTGGTTGTTGCACCAGGACTTGCAATAATGTAAGGGGTTAGGTTTTCTAGGTTAGATCCCAGAATAACAACCATATCAACAATGCCATTGCCTGAGCCATCATCGGAGGTAATAGTAGCAAAGTCGAATTGTTCGTTGAACGAGAAGGAGATTATCTCTGCATCCTTGCTCACTGCTGTAATACTGATATCATCAATGGCAATCGGGTAACCATACGAATACTCCATAATGAAAGCCAACTTTATTGCTTTGCCTTGATGTTCAGATATATCAAATTCAATGGCTGAGTTATATGTATTGTTTTCTTCACCAACCCATGAGCGAAGAAGCTTCCATTGGTTATCGACGAATATTTGGAAGTAAAAGTTCGATGGACGATTTCCGTTCGCCCCGGTACTAGCATACCACATCCAGAAGGAAAGCGAGATGCTTTCGCAGTTACTCGGAAGGTGAATAACAGGGCTAATAGCCCAATTGAAATGCAATGCACCAAGAGGAACTGCAATGGCAGCCTCTCCGGTTCGTATGTACTGTAGGTACGATCCATCAAAGAATGGCTTCTTCTGCGAAACCTGCCACCAGCCATCGGTAACGTTAAAAAGGCCACCACCATTTAACCCTCCAAGTCCTGCTGTATTTCTCATGGCTTTCCAGCCAAGAGGCATTTTCCCTTCATTAGTCGCATCAGGGGGTTCAAATCCTTCAAAAAGAACAGGTCGAACACCCCAGGCAGTAGTTGAATTAGTCCTTATTCCAGGCGAATATTCGTTGCTTGAGGTATAAGAATAGGCTCGATAGTAATATGTTGTATTGTCAAGCAGATTGCTATGTATGAACTGGTTGGCACTACCCTTGTATAGAACAATTCCACCACCTTCAACCTCTTGCCCAACATTGTAGCTTTGTCCCTGAATCAGGTTTCCAAAGCTTGGACTAAGTGACCAAAGAATCATCACATCATTACCTTCATTATTCTTTGTCCAGTTTAGCTCAATTGTGCTTGTTCCCAGTAGTGTCGATGAGAACGATGATGGTTTATTTACTCCTCCAAGGTAAACCTGAGCAGCCTCAAGGGCTTTGAAAGCGTTCAGCCTTCCTAAACCCAATTGACCTGTGAAAGACGGGTTGTACTCATAGATATCGTCCACGTTCTCAACAAGGATTTCCCAAAGCTGATCGGGTGTGAGGGCACCATATGCGTAGGAAGCAACCAAAGCAGCAACACCTGAAACATGTGGGCAAGCCATTGATGTGCCTGACTTTGAGCTGTACGATCCATTCACATCAGTACTTGTAACAGCACTTCCAGGCGCAGAAATATCGACCCAACTGCCATAGTTCGAGAAACTCGAACGTGTTCCACGGTTGGTATGCGAAGCAACAGCAAGTGTACCCGAGTAGAAGGCAGGGTACCAGTTGGCATTGCTATTGCTATTTCCGGCAGCGAATATAACTATTCCACCACCTTCAAGGGCTTCGCCACCTCCGTTTGCATTGAAGTAATCGATTCCATTAAGGTCGGGGGTGTTGTAAACATTCGGGTTCTGGTAACCCCAGCTGTTCTGTGAGATGGCAGCACCATTGTTTGCAGCATAAACAAATCCATTATATGTGCTTAGCGTTCCTTCAAAGATGTCTAATGACATTAGCCTAACCCCATCACCAGTGCCGCTTCCTCCTGCAATCCCTGCAACACCAATCGAATTGTTTGTTAGCGCTGCAACAGTTCCGGCAACGTGAGTCCCATGCGAATTGGGCTTGGTGTTTGTTCCCTCAGGACCAATGCCATTCCACATATTGCCAGAAAGATCGGGATGGTTGAACTGAATTCCTCCATCATGAACCGATACAACTACATTGCTGTTACCTTTCTCTATGTCCCATGCTTCCTGAGTCTTTATATCAATACCTGCTATACCAGCCGTTCCAGAAATTACCTGTCCAGTATTATTGAAATGCCATTGGTTGCTTGCATACATAGGGTCGTTTGGAGTGAAACGAGAACTTTTAACACTTGCTACAGGAAGGCTTTCTACAGGCTCAATAAGCCTCTTTCTGTAAATGGGTTCAGCAATCTCAATGGATTCCAAACCGTAAAAGTCATGAACAGCCTGCCTAATATCTGCATTTTCATTGATAGTAACTTTAAACCATAAATCGAATCCCCAGGCCTTGTGTTTGGCATCGTTATCACACATTTTTTGGCTTACTTCGTAAAGTTCGTTGAGAAGGGGTTCGATTTGCTTTAACCCATATTGCTTACACAAGCTGTCGAAATCTGAAAAGCCTGTATTCAAGTATTCTCCTCTTTTTATTACAACATTTTTTTCTGGAAGAAATAAACGCAGAGTTGGTTTAACCTTTATAAAAAGCATGCCCTCCTCGTAAGCCCCATCGGGAATACTATTGATATCAATGGGTGGTCGTTCGCCCCTTACAATTTTGAAACCTTCGATAAACTCGATGTTTTTTTCACCTTTCGAGTATAGAATGTTTTTTGCTATTGTATTCTGAGTGTAAGAACTAGAAACAAAAAAAACACAAGCAATAGTAACAACGTAGGAAAAGACTTTTTTCATGACAATATCTTGTTATACATTACTATAATAAAAAATGCTAGGCAAATAATCATTTGCAATTTATCAATTATTTTTATTTATTACCCAAATAATCAACTACGAAGTTCTTTACCCTATTAGCTTCCTTTAACAAAAAGTTTTAATTTTTTTTTTGTTGTAACCATTTTTTGCAGTAAATTGCGTATTCGTTTGCAATAGTTTTTTAAAAACAATTGTAGTTTTAAACTAAAAGCCTAGTTGCCTATGCAATAATTGTTTACTACCCACCATTTGCAATACATGGGCATTCCTTCCAAAAGCTTGTGTGTTGTGAATTTGCTTTAAAAATTCTTTAGTTTTTCGTAAGTTGTTAAAAACCTTTGAGTTGCTTAATTAACTCAATTCTTAAATAGAAGTAACTTATTTATTAACCTAAAAACACCCAAATTGCCTATGGAATAGCAGCATTTTTTTGATGATTCGTGCAGGAACAAGGTTCCAAGCGAGTTGGTTATGTTTTTTAAATGAACTATAAACCAAATAAAACTTATTATGAGAAAAACGTTATCATTATTATTAACAATTTTAATCCTTTCTGGTGTTACGCTTGCACAAGATCGCGTACGCAAAGATTTAAATTTTGTAGAGGTACAGCAAGGAGCAAAAGCCGTTAACCCAAGCTATACCACATCCAAGGATGTGATATTCTCTCAGGGTTTTAACGATGCTACTTTCCCTCCCACAGGCTGGACCCGAACACAGCTAGGAACTGGTACCACCAACTGGGTTCGCGTAACCACTGGCATGTACGCCGGTACTGGAGGAGCACAGCATGCCTACTCAGCTTCCTCTGTGAACCCCAACTCCTGGCTAGTCTCCCCACCAATCACCCTAGGTAGCGGTGCTTACTCGCTCACCTTCTGGGAGAAGAACCAGTATGTGCCCACTTGGTACGATTATTCGGGCGTATTGATTTCTTCAGGAAGTGGCGATGCAGGCCATGCCGATTTTGTAGAAATATACGAGTCGGCCGTTGCTTTAGCAAATTACGCACAGATGGAGATCGACATCTCTGAGTACGCAGGGCAAACCATTTACATTGCCTTCGTGTACCAGGGAAGCGATGCTCACAACTGGTGGGTTGACGAGGTGGCCATCAACGAGACCATCATAGTTGACAACGATGCTGCTGCTATTTCCGTTGATATGTTCCCCAACATTGGCACAGGTCTTCCTGCCGAGGTTGGAGGTACCGTTAAGAACACCGGCGAGCTCAGCAACACCTTTGCTGTAACCATCACCATTACCACAGCAGGGGGTGAAACAGCATTTACTGCCACTGAAAGCGTAACCGTTGCCCCAGGGCAACTACAATCCATCGACTTCGGCCTATGGACCCCTGAGGCTGCTGGAGCCTACACCGCAACCCTTGAAACAGGGCTGTTTGGCGATGAGAACCCGAATAACAACATTGTTACTCGAACAATCAACGTCATCAACAACCTCATCTGGGGCAAGAACATCGACTTCACCGGAAGCACCAGTGGTATCATCTCAACGAACCTTGGGGCTCTTCCAAATGGGTTGATTGAGACCGCCGATGACTTCATTCTGCCCGATGGCGTTTGGATGATCACCTCCATCAGGCCCGTAGGATTCCAAACAGCAGGTACTCTAACAGGGTATCAGGTTAAGATCTACGCTGACAATGAGGGCGCACCCGGCGATGAGGTCTTCTCGACCTTCGTTGCCTCAACCGTTACCACCAACCCAATCCTAACCTTCGCCAACCCGCTCATCCTTCCCGGAGGGCACTACTGGCTTATGGTTGCAGGGAACTACCCAACTGCCTCAGCAGTAGCAGGAGGCCGCTGGAACTGGACAACCTGGAACAAGCTTACCGCTAACGCCGCCATGCTCAGGGATAACCCTGAACTATTTGGTGTAGGAAATGCTTGGAACACCTTAGCAGCTATTGGTGTTGCTGGAGCTGGATCGACCAACTTCGCGATCTACGGCACCAATGAGCCATTCATCAGCCCAACGGCTGCCGATTACGTGGTGGATGATCCAGACGACGTAACCACTACCATCACCTGGGTTTCAGCTGAAGGGATCACCTCCATCAGCGATGGTACCTACGAGCTGGTAGCAGGCGAAGACTTTTTCGTTACTGAATTGGACGAGTACACTTCAACTCTTACCATCTCCGAGTCGTACCTTGCCACTGTGCTTGAAGCGCTCAACGATGAGGTTGTGCTGACCATCACCTTCGATACTGGCGACGAGGCCACCTTTACCATCACTGCTGACGTGCTGACCATCGTATCCGTTGGCACCTTCAGCCCCATCTCCGCTCTGATGGGCACCGCCTTCGAGGATCTACCCCTACCCGCACAGGTTCAGGTTACCCTCAACAACGGTGAAACCGCCTTGCTTGATGTGGTTTGGGCTGCTGGAACTTACAACCCAGGTGCTGCAGGCGCATACACCCTAACCGGAGCAATCCAACTGGTTAACGGTTCGCCAGCCAACCCCAGCAACTTCGTTACCACCATCGTTGTGAACGTTGTTTACGTGGCTGGCTATGTACTTGAGAACTTCGATCAGGTGACCACCCTACCAGCCTATTGGACCAGCAACTTCACGAATACCGCTGCTGTGGGTGTGAACGGAACCCGCGCCCTGAGAAGGAATCTGTGGAGCTCTGCTCCAACCGGTTTCTGGCAGACCCCGCTTACCGCTGCTGGTGAAGACCTTTACTTCAGCTTCATGTACAAGGTTTACAACTACTCTGG
The DNA here is from genome assembly GCA_964481075.1 of uncultured Rikenellaceae bacterium. Taxonomy (GTDB): domain Bacteria; phylum Bacteroidota; class Bacteroidia; order Bacteroidales; family Tenuifilaceae; genus MWFE01. The sequence goes on from CAYZSD010000064.1 coordinate 11,123, forward strand.
CGGAGGGGCGACTCCTGCTGGCACATTTGTCTTTACCTTCAAGGTTTCCACTGACTTTGGTGCAACCTTCGAGGATATCCTTGTAATTGATGGTACTAACCATGAGCCATCGACTAACTTTGCCCTCGTTGAGGTTGACATGTCCGATTACGCCGATGCGGATTACGTAATCGTAAGGATGGATGCCCAGTGGATTTCGGGCGACTACTACGCCACCTTCGACAACGTGATGCTCGGTACCTTCTACGATGCTACCTTTGCAGTGTCCAATGGCACAGAACCAGTAGAGGGAGCAAACGTAACCCTTACAGGCGTTGGCTCCATGCTTACCGATGCTGACGGCTTGGCTTCCTTCGTTGTGCCTAACGGCACTTTCAGCTACTCGGTTGCTGCTGCTGGCTACCTAACCTTTAACGGAGAGGTAACAGTTCAGAACTCTGATGCACTTGTTGATGTTGAGCTGCTCGCAATCAATCAGGTTACTTTCACCGTAACCAACGCAGAGACTGCACTCATCGAGGGTGCTACCATTAGCTACGCTGGAATTGGTGCAGGCTACGCTGGCCCAGTTGAGCTTAGCGGTACGCTCACCACCAACGCATCAGGCGTTGCATCGGTATTCCTACCCAACGGAGAGTACACCTTCACAGCCTACAAGGTTGGCTACTATGAAGTAGAAGGCGACTTTGATGTGGAGGGTGTAGCCGTTAACGTTCCTGTTGTTCTTCCAGTTGCACCCCCAATTCTTACTGCAACTCCTTCTCCTCTTGTATTCGGTGATGTTCCTGTAGCTACTACCAAGTCGCTTGCAGTAACATTGAAGAATATTGGAACGGGCACGCTTACCATTCAACCAGAGGACATTGTTCTTGCTGGTGATGCTGAGTTCACTCTGACCCCTGTTGCCAACCCCATCTCCCTTACGACCAACCAGACTGCAACGGTTACCATCGTTTTCAATCCTATGGTTACCGGCCTTCACGAGGCAACCCTGACCATTGTTGATAACCAGGCTGTTGAGACTGTTGTTGAGATTACAGGTAATGGGTTCGCATTCGATGTACCCATGGGCGAAAACTTCAACGGCACAACCTTCCCTCCAGCCATGTGGACAAGGTGGGATGGTCTGCTCACAGAAGAATCAACCCTGGTAACTACAACTTCAGGTTGGTTCCATCATGTGTTTGGCAACCTTACCCCTGCTGCCAACAATGCAGCTTACGTAAATATTTATGGTACAAGGAAGCATTGGCTGGTAACACCACCCATCAACATCGGTGAGGGCGGTGCCAACACATACCTTGATTTCGATATCGCTCTAACTCCATGGGTTGGTACAGCTCAATCGACTCTGGGAACAACCGATAAGGTTGCTGTGGTAATATCAACCGACGGAACGTGGTCGAGCAACAATATCCTGATTGACTGGGATGCTACCGACGTGATTTCCCCAACTGGCGACCACTACACCATTCCTTTGGATGGCTACTCTGGAATCGTTAGAATTGGCTTCTACGCTGAACGTCCTACTGGTAATACTCCTGATTTAAGATTCTACGTTGACAATGTTAAGGTTGAGGAGAGGTATAGCGTTACCCTCACCTTCGTTGACGACACACCAGAGAATGAGCCTCTTGCTGAAACCGCTATCACCGTTAATGGTGTAGGCTATGTGACCGACCCAGATGGACAGCTTTCATTCCAGCTAATCCCAGGCTCTTACAGCTGGACAGTTGATGTTGACGGCTTCCTAGCAGGTGTTGCAGAATTTGATGTTGTTGATGCTGATGTTGAGGAAACTTTCGTTCTCAACAAGCTATACACCATTACCTTCACTGTTACCGATCAGGATGGTGAGCCTTTGGCTGATGCTCTGTTCACCTTTGAGGGTGAGGAGTATGAACTCGATGCCGACGGCATGTTAGAATTCATCGTTATCAACGGAACCTACGAGTTCACAGCTTCTCTTGAAGGTCACACTTCAGTTGAGGATGTTGTGGTTGTAGCTAACGCTGACGTTGAGGTTGAGGTTATCCTTTTCGGATCATTCCCTGTTACCTTCACTGTTGTTGATCAGAACGGTTTACCACTTGAGGGTGCAATCGTTGATTTCAACGGAGAAGTTGTTGAAACAGATGAGGATGGACTTGCTGAGTACATTGCCAACGTAGGCACATATACTTTCACAGTTACTCTCGATGGTTATCTAGGCGTTGAGGCCGAGATTACCGTTGCTACTGAAGCTTTAGAGGTTCTTGTAACCCTATACGAATTCTACGAGATAACCCTGCTTGTTAACCCCGAAGAGGTTGATTATCCAGAGGTTGCTGGTATCGTTGAGGGTGCTGGAATGTACTATCACGGTCAAGAGGTTACTGTTTATGCCGAGCCTTCTCACTACTGGGCTTTCGTAAACTGGACTGTTGACGAGGAGGTTGTTAGCGAAGAAGCTGAGTTCACCTTCATCGCTGAAGGAGACATCACGCTCGTTGCAAACTTCGAGTATGTACCAGAGGCCGAAATTCTAAGCTTTGAACTAGTTGAACAGGTAGGTGTTGCTGAAATCGATAGTGAGAATGCAACCATCCACCTATTCGTTAATTTCGAGGCAAATCTTGCAGAACTTACTCCAATCATCGAGGTATCACTATTGGCAACAGTTTCTCCAGCTAGTGGTGAAACCGTTGACTTCTCCAACTCGGTTCTCGAACCAGTTGAGTATGTTGTAACTGCCGATGATGGATCGACAAAAACATGGTTTGTAACCGTTGAAATTTCCGATGCTACCGCTGCTAGAATTGAAGGTATTACCTTCTATGGCAATGAGTCGGCAATTGACGAGATTATCATCGATAACGAAACCTTCACCGTTTCTGTTTGGGTTACCTTTGGTACAAACGTAGCAACCCTAACCCCAACTATTACCATTTCGTTTGGTGCAACCATCGACCCAGTTCCTTTCACAGGCGATATCACAGCCTTTGGAGTTGCAACTGAGTACACAGTAACCGCTGCCGATGGTGAGCATTTCAACGTATGGTCTGTTATCGTGCTTGAATCACCAAACACTGCCGCTGAAATCGAGGCGTTTGTTCTTGCTGAGCAAACTGGGCCTGCTATCATTGATTCCGAAGCAGCAACCGTTGAGATCGAGGTAGCTCTTGGAACCGATTTAAGTGAGTTGACACCTATCATCGATATTTCGGCAAATGCTACGATTGATCCAGAGAGCAGCACACCACAAGACTTCACTCTACCTGTAGTTTACACAGTAACTTCACAGAGTGGCGTTGAGAAGGTATGGACAGTTTATGTAACCATTGAACCCAACTGGGATGCTACATTGGCTGAAATTACCATCGATGAAGTTGCCCTTGAAGGTTTCGAGTCAGATGTTTACGACTACGTTGTTGAACTTCTTTACGGAACTACAATTGTACCTGTTGTTGATGCTGTTGCAACCGATGCTAATGCTACTATTGTTATCACCGATGCAGCCGAACTACCTGGTATCACAACAATTGAGGTTACCGCTGAGGATGGTATCACTGTTCTTGTTTACACTATTGAATTCACCATTGGTCTTAACTTCGACGCTACGCTGGCTAGCCTAACCTACGACGGCGTTCTCGTTCCTGGTTTCGATTCCGATGTTCTTGAATATGCTATTGTTCTCCCATACGGAACAACTGAAGTACCAGAAGTTGATGCTGTTGCAACCGACATTAACGCTACTCTAGTAATTACTCAAGCAGAAGAACTGCCAGGTGTTGCTAGTGTTGTTGTTACTGCCGAGGATGGCATTAGCGAACTTACCTATTCAGTTGAGTTCACCGTTGCAGGTCCAAGTACCGATGCTACACTTGCTAACCTAACCGTTGATGGTGTAACAGTTGCTGGCTTTAATGCTGCTGTACTTGTTTACAACGTAGTTCTACCTTACGGAACAACTGTTATCCCAGTTGTTGGTGCAGCTGCAAGCTACCCAACTGCAACCCTAGTAGTTAACCAAGCTACTGCGCTGCCAGGTGCTGCAACTGTTGTTGTAACAGCTGAGGATGCAGAGACAGAATTAACATACACTGTTAACTTCTCTATTGCTGAGCCTAGCACCATTGCAACTCTATCTAACCTAACCGTTGATGGTGTAACAGTTGCTGGATTCAACCCAGAAATACTAGTTTACAATGTTGTTGTTCCTTTTGGCACAGTTGAAATACCTCAAGTTGGTGCTGTAGCTGCCGATCCAAATGCAGACCTTGTTATTACACAAGCTGTTGCCATACCTGGATTTGCAACTGTTGATGTTACCGCTGAGGATGGTGAAACTGAACTTACCTATACAGTTTACTTTGAGTTCCCACCAGTTTACGAACTACCATTTGCTGAGGACTTTACTGATGTAGCAGTTGGTGCTATTCCAGCTAACTGGGCTAGAACGCATGGAAACTGGGGTGCTATTGCTTCAGCTAACGCTGGAGGTGCTGCACCTGAGATGAGGCTCAACTGGAGTCCTTCAGTTACTGGCGAGCTAAGGTTACATACACCATGGATTGATGGTGATGTTGATTATGATTTCCACTTGTCATTCAGACACATGGTAAATCACTACTCAGATACATATAACATTAGCGCTCAGATTACTACTGATGGAGTTGAGTGGGAAAGCGTTTGGTCAGTTGCTGTTACTGGCTCAATATCAGCTCAAATAATTGATATTGACCTAACCGACTACCAAGGTGAAACCTTCATGCTTGCATTCGTATTCACTGGTAATACCTTCAACCTAAACTACTGGTATATCGACAATGTTTCGATTTACGAGTACATACCTCCTGTTTACTACGACCTAACCCTTGTTGCTAATCCAGAAGAGGGCGGTACAGTGAACGGTGCTGGTTCATACGTTGAAGGACACAATGTTTACGTAACTGCAACCCCTGCTACAGGCTACATGCTAATTAACTGGACAGATGAGAATGGCGAAATTGTTAGCAATTCAGCAAACTTCGTATTCACAATGCCAGCTGAGGATGTAACCCTAACAGCAAACTTCATTGTGATTGAGAACTTCATGGTTACCTTCAACGTTGAAAATCAATTTGGTGCTCCAGTTGAAAACGCCATGATATCAGTACTACCCACAGCTAAGAAGGCTACCGTTCCAACTACATTGGAAAGGGTTGGCACATCTGAAATTATCAACAACTCCGATGCTACCCTAACGGCAGTAAGTGCTGATAGCCCTGTTGCCTTTGGTGGTAAGGACGAGTGGATACATTGGGATAGCGGTGAGAATACAAATGGTATTGGAACTAATGGAGTAGCTAACTTCCACATTGCCAGCCGTTGGTATCCAGCAGATCTAGCTGCTTACGATGGAATGGTTATTTCGAAGATAAGCTTCTTCCCACGCTTTGCCGATTGTGTTTACACAGTTAAAGTTTGGACAGGCGCTGATGCAATTGAGATCTACTCACAGGTTGCAACTAACATTACTCCAAATGAGTGGAATATCGTTGAACTTGATGTTCCCGTTGTTATTAGTGCTGCCGACCAGCTATGGTTTGGTGTGAACATTAATACACAGGGAGGACATCCTGCAGGTTGCGATGCTGGGCCACAGGTTGCTGGAAAAGGCAACATGATTTACTGGAGCAACACTTGGCAAGAGCTTACTGCTCTTAACCCAGCACTTACATACAACTGGAATATCCAGGCATACGTTGAGGCTGGTGTTGAGCCAATAGTTCTTTACACCAATGCTTCTGGTATTGCTAGCTTCGAGGCTCCTGTAGGTAACTACACCTACGTTGTTGAGAAGGACAACCATGTTCCTGCTAGTGGTACTTTCAGTGTAATTGATTCAGAGGTTGAGGTTTCGGTTGAACTGTACGAAATGACAGAGCTCAAGACCGTTACTTTCAATGTTGATATGACCGACGTTGAAGGATTCGACCCCTGGGCTGACAACGTTTACCTAACCGGTTCATTCACAGGATGGGCTGAGCCAGGTTCACCAAATTCAATCCAGATGACTCTTGTAAGAAACGAAAAGGATCCTCCTTACAACTTCTCCGAGAGCTTCGAAGGGTTCGATGATTTCGCTACCGACCTGTCACCATGGACAACGTACCAGGTAACAACTGGTCCAACCTATGGTTCCAACTCATTCGACTTCCCTGGTGAGGCTACTGAATTCGCCTTCATGGCATTCAACCCAAGCCAGACTACACCTCCAATCGCTGATACTCATCCAGCAGTTGATGGAAGCAAGTATGCTATTGCTGTTCAGTACACAAGTACGAACGACAATAAGTGGTTAATAACCCCTGAACTGTCAATCAACCAAACCAGCCAGCTTAGCTTCTGGGTTAAGTCGATTACAGCACAGTACGGACTTGAGAGATTCAAGGTTATGGTTTCAACAACTGGAACCGAACCCGCCAATTTCACCATGATATCCGCTGGTTCATACCTTGAGGCTCCAACCGAGTGGACACAGTTCACCTTCGACCTCTCAGCATTCGCTGGAGAAACCGTACATATCGGTATCAACTACGTATCGTACGATGCCTTCTTCTTCATGCTTGATAACTTCCAGGTTACCGCACAGACTGATGTACCTGAAGAACTTATCTACACCGCAACTATCATGGTTGAACCTGGTACCTATGAGTACAAGTACTTCATGAATGCAGGTTGGGACGGTGGCGAATGGCCTGGCGATCCAAACCGCGTTGTAGTTGTTGAGAACGACATGGTGGTTAATGATACATGGGGACTACCCAAGTATAACCTCAACCTTGTAGCTAACCCACTTGAAGGTGGTGTTGTTTCAGGAAGCGGTAACTACGTTGCTGGTGCTGAGGTTAACGTTTCAGCAGTTGCAAACGATAGCTATGTGTTTGTTAACTGGACAACTGCCTCTGGTGTAGTTGTGAGCGAGGCTCCTGCTTTCGTTTACACAATGCCAGAAGCGCATACTACTCTAGTTGCTAACTTCCAGTATGTTGAGCCAACCTACTACATCCTCACTCTACTGGCTGAACCAGTTGTGGGCGGAACTGTTTATGGTGCTGGTGAATACTATGCAGGTGAAGTTATAGCAATCGGTGCTTTAGCTAACGAAGGCTACGAGTTTGTTAGCTGGACTGATGTTGAAGGCAACTTGGTAAGTGCTTCAATGCAATTCGTTTATACGATGCCAGAAGCCGATGTAACTCTGATTGCCCACTTCGAGATGATTGCTCCACCAACCTACACCCTCACCCTTCTGGTTAACCCAGAGGAAGGTGGCTACGTGTACGGCGAA
>CAYZSD010000065.1:0-17981 GCA_964481075.1 uncultured Rikenellaceae bacterium
CCAGCATCCTATCCGAGTAATCGGCTACAGCAAGCCTCACCATGTTCAAGCGATGGATTCCATCAGCAAGTTCGGCTTCATTTTTCAGCGGATTTTGAGGGCTAACGATGAACCAAAGATTATCTACATCGGTAAACTCCAATACATACCCAGCAATGGCTATATGGCCTATGTGAATAGGATTGAAAGAGCCGAAGAAAAGAGCCGTTTTCATCAATGACAAACTATTTATTACTTTCAACTAAAAAACTATTCACCAAATCCTTTACCTCAGCTATGGCCTTTTCGAGGTTATCATTGATTACAATCATATCGAAATCTTTGGCGAATTCCATTTCTTCCTTTGCTTTTCCGACTCTTTTTGCAATACTTTCAGGGCTTTCTGTTCCACGAAGCTCCAGGCGACGCTTTAACTCTTCAACAGAGGGTGGCATAATAAAAATTGCCAGAGCCTGGTCATTGTAAATACGCTTAAGGTTTAATCCTCCTTTAACATCCACATCGAATACAACATGATTTCCCTTTGCCCAAATCCTTTCAAGCTCCGATTTAAGTGTTCCGTAGAACGAATTGGAATAAACCTCCTCCCACTCTACAAACTCATCATTATCAATCATCTTGCGAAAATCGGTTGGGGTAATAAAGTAGTAGTCACGTCCATTGACCTCACCGCTCCGAATAGCTCTGCTACAAGCAGAAATGGAAAACTCTAGCTTTGGGTTACTCCTCAAAAGCTGTTTAACTATGGTTGTCTTTCCCGAACCAGACGGAGCAGATAGAATCAGAAGTTTTCCTTTCATTTCTTTTACGTGATGTTTAAAAACTATAACACATTCAGAAGTTGCTCTTTAATCTTCTCAAGTTCATCCTTCATCTGAACCACAATCTTCTGAATTCCTGAGTGATTTGCCTTTGAACCTAAAGTATTGATTTCACGTCCCATTTCCTGGGCAATGAAGCTAAGCTTTCTTCCAACCTGATCATCCTCTTTCAGTGAGTTAAAGAAATAGTTACAATGGTTCAAAAGCCTAACCTTTTCCTCGTTGATATCGAACTTCTCAAGGTAGTAAACTATCTCCTGCTCGAAGCGATTCCTATCAATACTTTGCTCAGAAACAAACTTCTTCAGATTTTCGTTCAATCTTACCCGAATGGCTTCAACCCTGTCCGCTTCAAATGGAGAAATCGATTGGAGTAGCTCTTGAATTCTATTCACCTTCTGAATAAGGTCATCTTCAGTAATCTTTCCTTCCTGAGCTCTGAACTCATTAAACGAATCGATTGCCGATAAAATGCATGAGTTCAATGCTTCCAACTCCTCGTTGAGGACTCCCTCCTTCTGTTGGCTAAAAACTTCTGGAAGGCGAAGGATACTCTGAACCAATGATTCACCCTCCAACGAAAGCCCGTTATCAGCTGCTATTAGTCGTATTTGCTCAAGGTACGACTTGAACACCTTGCTATTGATTACAGTTGAACTTCCCTCCTCTTCTGACTCGATGGTTACAATAAAATCGACCTTTCCTCTTTGAATACTATTCACCAAAAGGTTGCGAATCTCCATCTCCTTCTCTCTATAAGAAAGAGGCAACCTGAAAGAAGAAACATCTAACTGCTTGCTATTGAGTGATTTGACTTCAACTATTAGCTTCTTACCATTTACTTTCACTTCGGACTTACCGAAGCCTGTCATCGATTTAAGCATTTATGCTTTTTTTTGTACAAAGGTAAATCTTCGAAAGGAATTAACAAACTGATATTATTCACTAGTATTCAAGCGTCTTTTTATTACCCCTTTTTCCCTCCAGTTTCCGAAGCGATAGTAAAGATAAGCTCCTGTACAGCCAAAAAACCATGCAATAGGAATTGACCACCAAATACCAGCTTCACCTATGTATCTACTTAAAAACCAAGCTAAAGGAATACGTATTAACCATAGTGAAAAAAGTGTAACAAACATAGGTATCAGGGTAGCACCGGCTCCTCTCAGTAATCCATTCAGAATAAACATGGTAGAAAAAAGAACATAAAAGACACCCACAATTATCAGGTAGCTTCGACCAATTGTAACAACCTCATTATCATTTGTAAATACCCTCATCAACGGAACCGACCATAGTATGGCAACTATTGTCATTAGAATGCTTATTGTTGATGCAATTGTTAACGAAGTTTTCAATCCATTCTTTATTCTATCGAGCTTGCCAGCACCAAGATTCTGCCCCACGAAAACCGAGAGGGCAACAGACAGAGTCATGGCAGGTAGTGATGCTAGCGAATCGATACGGCTTGCAGCCGTAAATGCTGCTATAACATTGGTTCCGAAGGTATTAACAATTCCCATGAGGGCCATCATGCCCAAGGCAACAAAAGTATGTTGAATCCCTGTAGGAAGTCCAATCCTCACGCTTTGCAAGAAAATTACCCAGTCGAACGACAAACCTGACAGGGCAAAGCGAAGCACTTTATGCCTACGATTGGTATGAACTACAGCAATGATGAATGCAACGGCCTGCGAAATTACGGTAGCCCAGGCTGCTCCTGCAATTCCCCATTTAAAACCTAGAATAAAAAGAAAATCAAGGGCAATGTTGAGAAGCGTTGCAACAACAAGGTAGTAAAGAGGATTCTTCGAGTCGCCTATTCCCCTTAGGATGGAGGTAGTAGCATTGAATCCAAAGAATACGATGGTTCCTGAAAGGTAAATGTTGAGATAAACAATTGCCGAAGGCATCAGCTCCTCTGGGAGCTGAAGGAGCTCAAAAATCCAACGGCTCGAAAGGATTCCGATTATTGAAATAACAACCCCAGCACCTAAAAGGAAGATATTAAGGGTATCGGAAGCTCTACGTACACTGGAGTAATCCTTTGCGCCAAAGTACTGCGAAATCACCACCGATGCACCACTGCCAATGCCAATAATTAGGGCAATGATGGTAAATAGAATTGGGAAAGAAGCCCCAACTGAGGCAAGAGCTTCTTTTCCTAAATACTTGCCCACAATAATGCTATCGACGATGTTGTAAAGCTGCTGAAACACATTCCCAAGTAACATAGGCATTGAAAACGAAATAATTTGCCTCGCAACACTTCCAGAAGTTAAATCTTTCATACTAATTAATTGCCTTCCAAGCTACTCTGTAGAATGTTTAGAAATCAATACTTTACCTATGCTCTTTCGAGTTCTACGGTAAAATGTCTCATGATTGGTGCTTCCCACGAAATTTTGAAGCCTTTAGTAATCATGTCTCTTCGATCAAACACATTTTTTAGCCCCACCGCAATCACATCCATGTGGTTATTGGTGTAAGTTCTACGGGGAATGGCTAGACGTAAGAACTCTAGTTTTGGATAACGATTCTCACGTGTAATAGGGTCACGGTCGGCTAATAGGGTACCAATCTCCACTCCCCTAACGCCTGCCTCCAGGTAAAGTTCAACGGCAAGGGTTTGTGCTCTATACTGCTCTTTGGGAATACCGGGTAGAACCTTATTGGCATCGACAAAAATGGCATGTCCACCAGGAGGTGATTGAATGGGAATGCCAAACTCAACAAGCCTATTGCCTAGGTATTCAACCTGTTTGATTCGAGTTTCAAGGTAATGGAAATCTGTCCCTTCGTCTAAACCCACGGCCAGAGCATTCATATCCCTACCCGACATTCCCCCGTATGTTACGTATCCCTCAAACATAATGTTGTATGTAGAACATTTACGCCAAACATCCTCCGACTTCATGGCAATGAAGCCCCCCATATTCACAATGGCATCCTTCTTACTGCTCATGGTCATGAAATCGGCGTAAGAAAACATCTCCTTAACAATCTCCTTAATAGATTTATCTTTATACCCTTCCTCGCGGGTTTTAATGAAGTAGGCATTCTCGGCAAAGCGTGCTGAATCGAAAAGGACTGGCTTTCCAAACCTATCGGCAACAAGCCTCACCTGACGTAGGCAGTCCATTGAAACGGGCTGACCACCAGCAGTGTTATTAGTGATTGTAACAATAATAAAAGGGACCTTCTCGGAATTCTGAGCAAGGTAACCTTCGAGTTTATCTACATCAACATTGCCTTTGAAGGGATGATACGCCTCGGTATCACTGGCTATATCGATGGTTAAATCAACGGCATGAGCCTTACGAAACTCAATATGCCCCTTGGTGGTGTCGAAGTGAGAATTGCCCGGAATGCAATCTCCTTCCTTTATGAGAACAGAAAAGAGAACATTCTCGGCAGCTCTCCCCTGGTGGGTTGGCATAAAATGCTCGAAGCCAAGAATGTTTTTAATTGCGTCCTTTAGGTTGTAGTACGATGAGGCACCAGCATAGCTCTCATCGCCAAGCATAAGTGCGCTCCACTGGCGATCGCTCATTGCACCTGTACCAGAGTCGGTTAACAGGTCGATGAAAACCTGATTGCTCTTCAGGTTAAACAGGTTGAATTTTGCCTTTTTTATCCACTCTTCCCTCTCGGAGCGGGTGCTACGTCGGATGGTTTCAACCATCTTTATTTTGTAGGATTCTGCAAAAGGTAGGTTCATGATATGAAGTTATATTTGTTTGAGAAAGAGTTAAAGTTTGACTGCCGTCAGCCTGCGTGCGTTAGCCAGGGCAGGTACAAGCAGGATAAAATGTTTAAAGATCGTTGCGTTAAATGGGAATGAATTGTTCTAGAGAAACTTGGCAAGGTAAGCCGTATCTAAAAAGGAAAGATATCGCGATTCTTAATATTGCGATAAATGTTCTTAGCAAGGAAAGATATTACCAGGCTTAGTACCATTAAAGTAATTTTGATACGCAAACCTAGTGAAAAAATATTTTAAATAAAAATTTTCTAAGGAAAGGTATTTGTTCGCTAGTATTTCCAGGTATTTCTTTTTTTATCTAGGAGCTTTCGATATACAGGGCATACCATGCGTTGACGGGCATTGACCGCAACCTGTATTACAACCTCATGACTTCCTGAGCTGTACGAACCTAGACCTGTGTAGGAATAATCGTATGAGTATGCAACTGAAATATTTTTCATTACCTTAACACCAGCAAGAATTATAAATGCATCCTTCAACCGGTAATATGTTCCTAGCAAAAAGAGGTCGAAGAATGACGCTGTTAAACCTGTTTCGGAGATGATTGCTGGTTGGGGAGTAGCCGAAATAAACACTGAAGGTGTAAGAACCACTTCTTTTGTGCTAAGCACATCGTAACCAGCAATTAAATTAATTCTTTGGTTTGATTTTAGCTCTAGATGGGTGATGGAAGCAGGAACAATACTAACAAGCTGTGCATACGAGAAACCGATATATCTCCTCCGATTATAAACGAAAGCCCCGACAGCAAATTCAGGAGTCCATCGACTCGACAAGGAAATTCCTTGCCATAAGGGATCGCCCAAATCTGGCATATTTAGGACACCTCCATCGAACTGGTAACGCATCATTCCAGCAGTTAATCCTAGGCCAATGTTATTTTTTTTGAAGGGTATATGAAAACCATAGGAAAGGCCAAAACCCAAGTTCTGCGATGGTCCAGAAATGTCGCTAAGGACAAAACCACCCAATCCCAACCTTTTTCCCACAGGTGCATTTATCGAAACTATCTGAGTATGAGGGGCACCTGCAAATCCTACCCATTGACTTCGATGATGGGCGGTAACCTCCATGCTTGCCCTTGCACCAACAACCCCAGGGTTGATGTAAAGGGCATCATAAACCCTCTGGCTCAACAATGGTAACTCTTGAGCATCAACATGATATGCTGAAAGGGTTGCTATCAATGCTAGTATTATGTGTAATTTTCTTTTCATGGACTCAAATTTGAGTTCTATATATTATATTGAAAATGATTTATCTAAGAATACTAACCGAACCTCTGAAAGTCTTCCCTGCAGAAGGTATGGTAATTACATAGTAGTATGTTCCAAAAGGTAAATCTTTCCCAGTTCTATAGTGCTTTCCGTTCCAATTATTGCTATATCCCACGGCTTGATATACTAAATTACTTCGCCTGTCGAACACTGAGACTTCGACATCGGGAAAAAGATGAATATTCTCAATCACCCACGTATCATTGAAGCCATCGCCATTTGGTGTGAAGCCATTGTATATTGTAAGTGGCTCTTCATCAACATAAACCGTCACAAAATCGTTATTTGTGCAACCAAACTGGTCGGTAACGGTTAGGCTGAAAATTGTTGTTGCATCGGGTGAAGCCTGCGTGGTGTACCAGCTAGGATTCGAGAGCCACTCAGGTGGATCCCAGCTGTAGCTGTACTCTGAATAGTAGGCTGCAGTTAGTGTAGCTGTCCCTCCCCTTTTTATGAAAACATCATCGCCTGCATCGGCGATGGGTAGCGGACGAAGGTTTACAACAACCGTATCGTAAGAAGTACCGCAAAAACCATGTGCCTCAACCCAATAGGTTCCAGCGTTGGAAACTGAAATCGTTCGTGTCTTCTCGCCCGTTGACCAGTAGTAGCTATCAAACTCACTACCAGCATCAAGCACTACGGTATGACCCGTACAAAGGAGTATGAGGGGATCGAGATTTATTGATGGTATCTGGCGGACAACAATTTCACCCGAAACAGTATCGCTATGACACCCAAAGTTGTGCTCTACCACTTTTAACCAGTAACTGCCAGGAACTGTGCCCCATACAACGGTAATCGTGTCACCTCGAGCTGATTGGGAAATAATTTCGCCTCCCTCAATCTTCCAAACGAATTCGGAATCAGGAAAACCACCAACCTTATACTTCTTCTGTTGGCCAGTACATACCTCATCCACCCCCTGAGAAAGACTCAGAGTCGTAAACCCAGCAATCAGGGCGACTGCTAGCAGGTATTTACGGAAAAGGGTGGTTTTCATCATGCTGTATATTTTGGTTTTGTATTAATAGCTAATAGTATTGGGTTAATTTGTAACAAGCAGGACACACCTCTCCCATCCAGAATAGTACTCTATTCCCATACACCCAGCTAATCCTGCGTAAAGCACTTTTAATCAATACCATACTCATTATTCATGCATCATATTTGTTAATATTATCATTACATTGTTGCTGAACTAGTTCTATCGTTACGCAAAGGCGCATTGATAGAGAATTCATTAAATCCCGTTCAACCGTCAGGTTGGCATGGCACACTCTTCCCAATACGCTCACAGTGCTAGCTGCGTGGCGTTATCCTAGTACAAATTTGCTCTCTCGATGCGTCATAAAAATCCTTTATACGGTTTCGTATCGCCGTTGCGTGCCTCGATAGGCCGCAATCTATTGGAACGCTGATCTTTTTGCCACAGATTGCACTAATTATCACAGAATAGCATCATTTTCTATCTGTGACATCTGTGGATTATTTTTTTCACCACAGATTACACTGATTGCTCAGAATTAACCATTCGCCTCAAGCACATCAAAAATCATAAATCGACTTTCGTCTCGAACCCCGATGCTTCAAGGTCGGGATTCGTTATTCCTTATTCATCGTATCCTTGGCTTCCTTTGCCTGCGCAACCCCTTTTCCCTAAAGGGGAGCCTGGCGCGCATGGTTTTGTGAATGCCAACGCATTGCTTCACTTTTACCCTTCGACAAGCCTGCCTGAACGGCAGTCAGGCTCAGGGCATCGCATTCGAGATTCACCATTCCTAGTCAGACGTCTCCAAGACCACCTTCAGCGGACGTTGGAAAGTCTTCCTTTCCCAGCACATCAAAAATCGTAAATCGTCAATCTACAATCGATGTTTACCTTCCTCTTCCAATCGTGCTTTCCCGTTGCGGCGTATTTCGGCTTCGCTCAATACGCAATATATGTTCCAAACAATCGGGACTGCGTGCGCCTTCAATGGCTTGCGCCATGTTTTCTACCGCTATCTTGCCCCTGTCTGCCCTGACTGCCGTCAGGCAGGCGACAGGCAGGCCGATGGGGCAACCCTCCGCACAGCAATCTCACTCTCTCTTCACTTTATAAATCATCAATCGTTAATCGATATTCGTCCATTCTCTTAGAGTTACGAAGTCGCTTGCGCACAGGCCATCGGAGACTTCGGAACTCGTTCCCTTCGATATTCGTTATTCTACATTCGATATTCATCATTCTTCCGCCCCCTTCTCCCGCCCTCCGCACCGCCGCTGCGGCACGAAGGAACGTAGAGTGGGCTATGAATATCGTTCGATTATCGTTTCTAAATTTCAATTAACTTGCTACTATAAAGGAGTAATACCGCTTGTGTTGTAAGTTTGAATTTCAACAGTTACAGTTTCGCTAACAGCAGCAGGTGTAGAGCAAGCATTATCGCTAATTTCAACAATTTCGAAATCTGTATTTGCTGCAATACCGGCAATATTTAATGTATATGGATCTTGACCTGCTACAGTTAAACCAGAAACTGCAATTGGAACACCACCATCTACAGTATATGAGAATGCCCAAGTTGAAGCTGTTCCGTCATAATCAACTTCTAAATCAAATGCTGCACCATTACAAACAAACCCTCCAGCAGGGAATGAAATTGCTACTGTTGGTTGTGGACTTACTCGAACAACCAAAGTATGCTCAACACCCTGACAAGCAAGGGGACCTTCTTTTACAGTAAGAGTATAGTCGCCTGGAGCAACTGCAGTCCAGTCAATTTGAACCTGTTTGGTGTTATTAATACCACCAACAAATGAAGCACCAGGTGATACAGTCCATTCATAGTTACTTAAAACATCACCATCTTCAGCTTCATAGCCTTTTACGGCCGTACCTTCACAAAGATATTGGCCAATTTGTGCGCTAGCAAAGTTTGCAAAAATCATCACCGCTAAGGCGGTCATTAGAATACGAACGATAGTTTTCATAGCTTAAAAAATTTAGTTAGTTAGTAATTTAAAAAATCAAAGTAAAAAAGTTAAAACTCAAGATTTCATTTGTTAACAGCCCCTACGCTTAGGGTGCTGGTGTTACAAGACTAAAGGATCAAAGATCCAAGGTTAAAGTTCACCCTTCGACTACCACTTCGGCAGTTCGACCCCGAGGCATCAGGGCTCACTGCATCGCTACGCTCAGTGTGCGGCTCAGGGTTCAAGTTTAGAGTTGCGAGTTACGGGTTGCGAGTTACGAGTTTGGAACTCTCATCGCTCAGAGTTACGAAGTCGCTTGCGCACAGGCCATCGGAGACTTCGGAACTCATCGCCTCATCGCCTCATCGCTCACCCGCTTAAAACTCATCTCTCAAATCTCATTACTCAAAGTTTAAGGTTCACTTGCCTGTGGCAAGGTTGCGCCAGTGCCGCTTCGCTAAGCGTACGCTATGGGCGCGCTGTTTGGTCATCTCATTAAGTTTCTTTTCATAGGCATCATTTTTTTTAAATTGTTAATAGTTAATCAGTTAAAACGTTTCATTATAATGCAATTATTCCTGTTGTACCGTGTTTTACCATTGTAACATCGTGTGTATCAGTAAAAGTTGCGTTGCAACCTGTTACAGTTGCGGTTATCCTTATAGTTCCGCTAAAGTCGTCGTAGTATGTAACCTTTCCAGATGATGAGTTGATAGTTGGGGGATTATCGGGTACTCCCGATGTAACCTCGATGCTATATACAATAGTTCCCCTATCGGTTGTAGCGGTAAAAGGATCGGTTTCTTGACCCGGGCAACGAACCGTAGGCAATCCACCAACGAATGTTGGGGCGGTTACGGTTTCGATGGAGATGGCATTCACCTGCTCCCAAGAGCTATGACAACCTCCAGGGTTACTGCTTCTTACAAAAACAGGTATTGTTTGTCCATCGGTTAAAGAAACCGTATATTCATAAGGGCCAGGGTTCATATCGGTTTCAACAACGGTTGAACCATCAAGCGACCATTGAATCCTATCGGAATTGTCGCCCGGTATGGCAGTAAACGTTACTGTACCTGCTCCACATCGAACCTCATCGTTTGATAAGGCTTCAGTAGCAATAAGCGGATTTGTTAGGGTTGAAATTGCCGTTAAGGGGCTAGAACAGCCATCGAAGGTTACCTTAGCGGTGTAATCGCCCGAAGGTATTCCAATAAAGGTGTGGCCATTGCTATTGCTGGTTGCAGCTTTTGCCGGGACAAGAGGAGCCCCACTATCGCTGAGCAGTTCAAAGGTCTGCTCGCCATTGATGGTTGAGCTAACCTCAGCAGTTCCCATACCGCAGGCGGGAGTTAGAACTAGCGAGGCTACAGGAATCTCTTTAATGGTAACAAACTGAGAAGCACTGCTGGCGCTCCAGCATCCCTCATCGCTCCTGGCTCTGAGGTAGTAAGTATCCTCTGCCCCAAAAAGGACATTGTAGGTAAGGTTATCGTTTGCCGTTGAATTGCCGTTGGCCGTTGTTCCCTGCCAGTACCAGGTTACCCCACTTGGAGGAGATCCACGGGTAAGGTCGGTATTGCCACAGTTATAGGTAACCGACTCTATTAAAGGCGTTTCGGGTAAAGGGTTGACTGTTAAATTATATGTTGACGATGATGTTATGCAGCCATGTGAAGTGCTGTAAACCTCACACAGATACATGTTTCCATCCATGCTCTGAAGCAATGGATTAATGGAAAGAACGTTAGATGTAGCACCGCTATATGAGCCACCGTTTGCAACATCGGACCAGGAAGTACCATCGTAATACCTCCAACGGTAGCGCGTCTGGGCATTCGAACTTGAAATGGGTAAAGTAAGTGAAATACTACCCTGAGCACATTCTGCTGTTGGGTGCAATTCAACCTGCTCTAAAGTTGTAACCGATGCTTGTAAACCTGTGTTATTAAACTTATAAGTAGTACCACATAGGTTATATGCCACTACCTTAAAGAAGTACTCAGTATCAGGGTCGAGGCTTGAAATAGTAAAACCGAGCTTATCACTATCGGTAAAGACCACATCGTTATCGTCCCAAGGAGCACTACTACCCGATGGAAGGCTCGTACCATCGGGGATATCAGGGAAGGTAGCATTGGTTTTTCGGATTCTCACAACAAAACCATCGGCACCACCAACGGGAGCAACCCAGTCAACATCAGCTGAGGTTGGTGTGATATTCGTGAATGCTAATGTAGTTGGGTTGTTGGTTGGGGAGGTGCAGCAAGCGTTAACGGTAAGCAAAGCAGCATTCGATGAGAGCGTACACGAGCCATCATCAACCTCGCAGTAGTACTGGTAGCCGTCCATTGAAAGAGACGTAGTGATGGTTAGTGTGGAAGTGGTTGCACCGCTATAGGCACCACCATTAACAATATCAACCCATCCAGTTCCATCGTTCTCTTTCCACTGAAAACCTGTACCATCGGTATGAACCACATTAAACGTGGCAACATCGCCTTGGCACTCGGTTTGGGCAGTTGGGTGGGTGTCGATGGTAAATGAAGAGCCACCACCAGAGAAGGTGTGGGAGCCGAGGTAAGTTACTACATCTTGATTATATTGAGTCCATTCTGATTCAAGCGTTGGAAAACCTGAAACGGGATTTGTTGTAACTCCTCCCGAAACAGAAGAATTTCTT
This sequence comes from uncultured Rikenellaceae bacterium, assembly GCA_964481075.1. Taxonomy (GTDB): domain Bacteria; phylum Bacteroidota; class Bacteroidia; order Bacteroidales; family Tenuifilaceae; genus MWFE01. The sequence continues at coordinate 11,509 of CAYZSD010000065.1, forward strand.
ACTAAAGTTTTATCAACAGTTGAATTTGATGCAGAGGTCCAAGCTGTTCCAGGATCCTCGCCAATGCAACCGAAAATATCGACAAAAGAACTAGTTGATGTATTGTATAATGCAATAGCATCATCACCATTGTAAAATGCAACCCCACTGGTAATATCTGCTACTGCTATTATTGCTGCATTTGCGCTTGAGTGTGCAATAACAAAAACATCACCATTAACAAGTGTACCTGATAAAACTTGAGTAGTTGTTGGTGTAGCAGATCCATTGGCATACAAATAAACCGTGTAATTTGATAAATCAACGCTTGCACCTGTACCATTATATATTTCCAGTGCTTTATTATTGCTTGATCCCTCAATATACTCTGAGAAGAACAAATCATCTGCACCACCACACGAACCCGCATCAATAACCGTAAACAAATCACCACTGCTCTCGTCGCAGGCGGCACTGGTAACAGTTACCACGCCGTTGTTAGCAGCCGAGGGAACGATTGCTGTAATGGTATTATCATCCACAACGTTAAAAGATGATGCTGACACACCGTTGAAATCCACATCGGTGACACCTGTAAAACCCGAGCCAGCGATGGTGACCACCGTACCAACAGGACCGCTAAGGGGCGAAATTGAGGTAATTGTAATGGGGCAGGTAACCTCAAAGGTTGCGCTGCTGGTTCCGGTACAGCCCTGCGTAACGGAAAAAGTGGCGATGGTTCCCACCGCTGCATCGGTGGGTATGGTTGCCCTAATCTGCATATCACTATCCACTGTGAACGATGCCACAGCAACGCCGTTGTAGGTTACAGGCGATGCACCCGTAAAATCGGTTCCGGTAAGGGTAACCTCGGTGCCCGGAGGGCCGCTGGCGGGGTTAATATTAGTAATAGTTACGGAGCAGGAAGAGTAGTCAGATATTGTAATATTATCAATATTAAGCCTTCTATTGGTTGAGGTATTACCACCACTATCATGGATTATTCTTATTCTTACATTTCCGCTAGCATTTATAGTTGCAGTAAAAGTTTGTTCATTATTATTTGCTGGTGCAGTAAATGTTGAGCCTGCTTGAGTCCAACTTCCTCCATCATTTGTTGAGTAATCAACTCTCCAAGTTACCTGTCCATCAGTTCCATATCTCCAATAACTAAAAGATATCGTTCCAGCTCCATCAGATTTGTTAGCTAACATCGTCATAACTGAGGTACTATAACCCCTCAACCTTGCTGATCTTAATCCATACTTATAATCAGCAGCATCTGTTCCAATAAGGGCTTCTGTCATGTTCCAACTTATTCCAGACAGAGTAACAGATCCAGATGCATATCCTATTTTTGTCTCACCAGTTCCTTCAAAATCAACTTCGTATTGAGAAAATGCATTGTTGCTGAAAACCCCAACAGCCATCACCACCACCACTCTAAGAATGGTACGAAGGTACTTTTTGATATTGGGGGTAAGGTTCATTGTTTAAGTAATCAGATTTTAGTGCGGACAGGTGCCCGGATTTGCAATTACGTTAAATAAACTACATCCATTGGGAGTAATAATGCTACTGCTGCCCACAGCAACATCGCCACTTACACCAGCTGGGATAATCACCTTTACCTGAGTAGGCGAAATGTATGTTACTGTAGCAGGAACGCCATCGAAATCAACGGTAGTGAGTGGCGAGTCGGAGAAACCATCGCCCGTAAGGGTAACCTCGGTGCCAGGGGTGCCACTTAGTGGTACCATAGTAAAACAACCCGAAACGCACTTGCCCTGTATGGCATAGGTAAAAGGGCTTTCGTTGGGGTCGTCATTAGCGATGCTTACCGTTGCATCGTAGGTTACACCGCTACAAGCACCTGTGGGAGAAAAGGTTACCTGAAAGGTTGTTTCAGCAAGAGGGCCAAGGCTTGTGGTAAGGGGTTGGGCACTCACCGAAAAAGCTGCTGACCCTGACCCTGAAAGGGTTACAGGGGTTCCCCCGGTAAGTGAAAGGGTACCCTCCCCAAAATTCTTTACCTTATAGGTTCGGGTAAGGCTCGATTCGGTTAGCACCTCCCCAAACTGGGTGTGGTCAGTTGCTGATGGCGTTACATCACCATAGGCTATCTCAACGCTGTTTCCCTCAACCTTAATGTCAGGACAAAGCGATAATACAGAGGCTGTTGCAATGCCATCGCTCCATTTGTTGCCATGATTGTGAAAAATTCGGAAATGATAGGTTTTGCAAAATTCTAGGTTAATGCTAGCCGTTGTTGTGCCATCAGTTACTTTTGCTGCCACAAAATCGCCGTTAACAACATCAACCACCTCACCCACAGTTAAGTCAAATGATGATTTGGTTAGAACGTTCATTCTGTTACGATCCATAGAAACTGCACTGGATTCACGGGCTATAATCACCGTACCACCATCCCACCAGTCGGTTTTTGGTGCTATATAGTTTGTCCAACTTAGGTTGAATGTTGAATTTGTTCCTGCCGAAAGGGTTGCAGTTGGTTCCGTTGGATCCTGCACAAAAGCTTGTACCGACCGAGGAATCGACTCTTTACCTCTTAACCATACCTCTGGATTGTTAACATTATGTCCAAACGCCTTGAAGAAGTATTCTTGTCCTTGTAACAAGTCAGTTAGCACGACCAAGGTATCTCCAGGTATAGAGTTATCGCCTTTATATACAATTGTACCTGAGGAGTAAAAAGGACCACTTACAACGAATGAACTACCATTCTCGCCCGATACAGGGGGTTCATCGGTGATCTCATTATCATTATAAACCACAATCATCTCAACATCGGCCTCAATGATGTGCCACGAAAGCTGAATTTTATCCCACGTTACATACTTCACCCAAAAATCGCCTACAACAAATACACAGTCTGGAAGTGGAACAATATCGCTTTCGGAACCTGTCCAGTTATCTGGATTGGTTAATGCAGCTAGGATATCGGCAGCAGAGCCCGAGGCAAAGTCTTCACAATCGAAAGTTGCGTTATTATTGAAATTACCTCCTGTTTTTGGAATGGCAACACTTGTTGTGGCATCTAAGCCTGGTGGTAACGACGATGTATGAGAACTAGTGGCATCTGCTTGCCACTCATCATTATTGGTAAGGGCAAAAACATACTGATCTGGGCAAGGTTCTGTGCCCGATAGCCCTGCTTCGTTAGCATGTTGAAAAACTATAAGTTGATCTCCGCTAACATTTAACGAAAAAGTATTCTTAACAATTTGTGCTGTTCCAGGGCCCTCAATAATTGATGCATCAGTGTGCATTTGCACCATTGTACCCGCTGTTGAACCACCAAGCGGAGCGACCCATTTAATAACACCCTCTGTGTTTCTTAGGCAACCATTCGATTTCACACCACTATCGGTAAAATAGATAATAGTTCCTTGCTCAACATCAGTGAGCAGGATAAAACCGAAATTATCGGTACTTGCTGAACCAGATGTGTTAAAACCTACAATGGCAACTTGTCCTGGAGATAGGGAAGTTTGGCCAAAAAGTTGACCAAAAGTGAGAAAGATAGAAAGGAAGGTTGAAATTAGTACCCAAAAAGGTGTAAATATCCCCTTGGGAACCATATAGTAAATTCCCATAAAAAAGATTTAACTTTTTTAACTCTGCTTTTATCTGCCCGGATTAGTCAGAGCAGATCAGCCAAACTTTGATTTTTATTTAACTCTACTTTTCAGATGAATTAAACTTCGCAAAGAATGTTAAAATAAGTTAATTTACAATAATCAGATTGTGATTTTATTCTTATCAAATTATTAACAATTATGTATTTATTTATCAATTAGGGTTATAAGTGAAAGTGATAATAATCATCTGATAATACACTTACCTACCAGCAACCTATTGATTTAAAAAACGTATTATATATTTCGTAATAATTTTTAAAACAATAGAAAACCCATCCACGAGCAGCTAAGCTTATGGATGGGTTAGTATTTCTGGCAAGTGCTATAAATAGCTACACCAGTTGAAATTTACTTTATTCGTACTCTTTCAGTATATCCTTCACCCCATCGGGAGAAACGCGGCCGTAAACCTTCTCGCCAACAAGTACCACAGGAGCAAGTCCACAAGCACCCACGCAGCGAAGACAGCTAAGGGAGAACTTGCCATCGGGTGTGGTTTCTCCAACCTTAATGCTCAGTAGTCGCTTGAATTCATCAACCACCTTCTCGGCACCACGCACGTAGCAAGCTGTACCAGTACAGATACTTATCGGGTGCTGCCCCTTTGGAATCATGGTAAAGAACGAGTAGAAGGTAACAACTCCGTAAACCTTGGCAACGGGAACCTTCAGCTCCTCAGAAATAACTTCTTGAACCTCAGCAGGAAGGTAGCCGAAATGGGTTTGTGCCTTATGAAGTACATTTATTAGCTCACCAGCCTGATTGTTGAAGGATTTGCAAATCTCCTTGAGCTTGGCAACATCCTCACTTTTTAGCCCAACTTTTATATGTGACATTCTCTTATCCTCCAATTATTAAATGATAATATCCTTTTTGCCTTTGGCGAAGTAATGGGTATGCAACAGGTGATGCGCTTTCTCGCTCATGGGCTTGCCCAAATACTCTTCATAAAGCTTCTTAATATACTCATTCTCATGCGATTTACGGACTGGTTTTCCAGCATCCTCCTCGTAAATAGCTTTTGTTCTGGCTTTTAGAATATCTATATCGCCATGGTGAAGTGGTTGACCGCCTCCGCCAATACATCCGCCGGGGCAAGCCATCACCTCGATGGCATGGTAATTTGCCTTTCCGCTACGAACATCCTCAAGCAGCTTGCGGGCATTTCCTAACCCGTGAGCAATACCAATGTTTACAGGTAAACCATTGAAATCAACTGTTGCAGAGCGGATACCCTCCATCCCACGTAGCTCGTGGAAATCGAGTCTTTCCAACTTCTTACCAGTTTGAACCTCATAGGCAGTACGGGTTGCAGCCTCAATTACCCCTCCAGTTGCGCCGAAGATAACGGCAGCACCTGTTGATTCGCCCAATGGTCGGTCGAAATCTGAATCCTCTAAACCAACAAAGTTGATGTTAAACTCTTTGATAAGGTGTGCCAGCTCGCGGGTTGAGATGGAATAGTCAACATCGGGATTGCCATTCACCTTGAACTCATCGCGCTGTGCTTCATATTTCTTAGCCAAGCAGGGCATAACCGAAACCACCACCATATCCTCACGCTTCACCTTCATCTGCTCGGCAAAGTAGGTCTTGGCAATGGCGCCAAACATTTGCTGTGGCGATTTGGCTGTGGATGGCACATCGAGCATATCGTTGAAGTTGTGCTCGAAGAAGTTCACCCAGCCAGGGCAGCAACTGGTAAGGATAGGTAGCTTAACAGTTTTATCACCATTCAGATGACGGGTAAGACGGTTAAGTAACTCTGTTCCTTCTTCCATGATAGTGAGGTCGGCAGCAAAATCGGTATCGAATACATAGTTGAATCCAATTTCACGGAGAGCAGCAACCATCTTGCCTGTAACGATAGTTCCGGGCTTCATGCCAAACTCTTCGCCAAGGGCGACACGGATTGCTGGTGCTGTTTGCACGATTACGGTTTTGGTAGGATCGGCAAGAGCACGTATAATTTTTGGGGTATGATCAACCTCTGTTAATGCTCCAGTGGGGCAAACGGCAACACACTGTCCGCAGTAGGTACAAGTCGATTTCTCAAGGTTCTGCTCGAATGCCGGAGCCACAACTGCCTGGAAACCACGGTTGATGGCATTGAGGGCACCAACGGTTTGCACGGTGTTGCACATCATTTCGCACCGGCGGCACATGATACACTTGTCGAGGTCGCGAATAATTGAGGGTGACGTATCAACACGATAGGTGCTCATTTCGGCATACTCCTCACCGGGAATCTGACGAATTCCAAACTTGATGGCCATATCCTGAAGTTCGCAACGTCCGCTTTTTGGACAAACCAAACAATCCTTTGGGTGATCGCTCAGTATCAGTTCAAGGATAGTACGGCGAGCATTGATAACCCTCATTGTATGGGTTTTAACAACCATTCCTTCAGTGCAATCGGTTGAGCATGAGGGGGCTAAATTTCTTCTTCCCTCTACCTCCACCACGCATATACGACATCCAGCGGGTTTGTTCTCAATGCTTAGATCTTTGAGTTCCATGTAGCAAAGCACCGGAATGTCAATACCCAACTGCTTGGCTGCCTTGTAGATTGTTGTTCCCTTGGGTACTTCAACAACCTTGTTATCTATGGTAAGTTTTACTGTTTCCATTTATGCTACTCTCCCATTATTTAATCAAGATGGCACTAAATTTACACTTCTCAACGCAGGCACCGCACTTGATACAGATAGCCGTATCGATGAAGTGTGGCTGCTTACGTTCGCCGCTAATAGCGTTAACTGGACAAACCCTTGCACAAGCAGTACAACCCACACAAGCCTCGGCATCAACCACATACTGCATTAGTGCTTT
>CAYZSD010000066.1:0-17367 GCA_964481075.1 uncultured Rikenellaceae bacterium
ATCTCGATACAGTCCTTGCTGAGGCAGACGCCCGTTTGACCGACCGGCTGGACGACTCAAATCATCTCCATAAGCCTGAAGTGTTTGGGCAGAATAATTCTTTTCTACTTGAAGATATTTAAGGAATTTTGTTAGCATAATCAATTGGATGCAATTTATTACAAAAAATGGGAAAACCCAAAAAAAACAGGCAAAAAAAGCCTATGTGCATCCAATAATTTGCCTATTCCTCTGTTTGCTGGAGTTTTTGTATGTATATGGCTTTTTTTACTTCTTCCCTACGTACAATTGAGGGCTTCATGAAAGCCTGACGTGAGCGCAACTCTCTCATTGTGCCAGTTTTCTCAAATTTTCTTTTGAAACGTTTTAAGGCTCTTTCAATATTTTCGCCTTCTTTTAAAGGTATAATTATCATTTCTATCCTGTTTTTTGTGAGCTGCAAAAGTATAACTATTAGATTTTTTTTCCAAAAAAAAATTAATATTTGTTTAACGATTATTTACACCGCTCATTGTCTGTTAATTAGTCAACTTCTCGTGGAGTGTTCAATTACATAATTCTATTAGAAAAGTTGAGAGAAGCTCACATTAACTAGCCCTTTGGATATCATAAATGATTGCCCAAAGCCATGACCTACTGAATAGTTAATGCTAAACAAGCCCGATTGGGTGGCAACTTGCACCCCAAAACCAAATCCTTGAGGCCACATCACGGCTTTGCTGTTGTTCAATGGTGAAATGAAAGAAACCAACCCCTGATCGAAAAACAGAAGGAAGTTTAATGTCTGCTGAAGTCTTAAGTGAAGTTCGATAGTTGATACATTATAGCCATCTGTCAGAATCGACTCTTGTGTAAATCCCCTAAGCACTCTGGCGCCACCAATTCTATAAAGTTCGTTCTCAAGAAGGGGTTCAAAATCGTTATCCTTTCTTAAAGTAGTATAAAGCTGTGTTTGCGATTGAAGATGAACTACAAGTGTTTGACGATATAAGGGGTAATAGAAGTTGATTAAGCTCGAAATCTCCGCTAAAGTTGATTCTTTGACTTGCTTAGGATTCATGTTTAAATTGACCTTCCTGCTACCAATGGAAAATGAAGACGATAGGCGAAATTGTTTTATTGGAAGAATCTGACTTGGTTCAAGGCTCGAAGAGTAGGATATCTTGTAGAATCTCTTTTCAAAGTCAGATATTGTAGCAATGCTTTGTTTTCCTGTTGTATAAGACACTTTGTAGTCGTATCCCAATCCAATACTACCTCCCTTTGGAAGGAAAAAAACGATTGAGAGTTCCGGATTAACAACGATATAGGTTGTATCGCGCCGGAATAACCTAAACCCAGAGTTTATGCCGATACGTGAACCTAAAATGTATGGCCAATATGATGATACATTCATTCGTTGCGAAGAGCCATCGGCGGATTGCCATTGTAATGTATTTCTTTCTCCGCTGCGAAAAGTATTGTTAAGCATCAGGTTGACATCACCTGAAAGTTGAACTCCCTTTTCACCATCGCTCTTTGAAGCAAAACCCACAAGCCCTGAGAAAAGGCTGGAAGACCTGTTGGTTAGGTATGTGTAAATGCGTGCCCCTCGGGGAACAAATTCAATCTCAGTAGTTCTTACTGTTCGAAGAAAGCCTAGTGAATTCAATTTTTCATCGTAAGAAAAGATTGCTTTTTGGCTAAACGGACTATTTTCATTTGCTCCAAGGTAGGCTCTTATGAAACGTGAGGATATCTTTGCGTCACCCTTTATAAATAAGGTATCAATAAAAATTTTTGGGCCAGGATCAAAAATAATGTTGATTGATGCATTACAACTATCAATTTTGAGGTTTTCAAAAGAAATTTTCGCAAAAGGGTGTCCATTGTTCTCATAGAATCTTAAGACTCTATTTGCTAATCCATCGAAATGGGTAGGACTTATTCTTTTTCCAGAATACCATGATTTTCGAATACCTGCTTTTCTTAAATAGTAGTTAGAAAGGCTATCGGCGTTTAGATTTGCCCACTTGAAATTTCTGCCAAGGTACACATAAGCTGCGAATTTATGGTTTGAAATTGAATCGACCCTGGCCTCTAGATAACCTTTTGATTGAAGGTTTCTTATGCACCTTGAAAGACTATTTAGGATTACTATAGAATCAATATCGCCTGCTGCTGTGAGGGCTGAATATGGTGTTGTTTTGCACTTTAAGGAACTGTTATTATCGGAGAAATGGATATAAAACGCCCCATCCTGCGAGAAGGATGAAAAAGAAAAGCAAAGCAGAAGTATCTTTAGAAGTAATACACCAAGATATACCAACGGGTGTCTCTAATTTTTGGTTGTATAAGACAACCGATCTTAGGGTTCGTTGTTCATAAAACCTTGATCGGCAAGGACTTTAAGTAATACTCTAGAAAACGTTACATTATCCTTTTTAGTATAACGATTATCGGTAAATATTTGGGCTAGTGTTTCTTTCTTGTTCTCTTCCAGAAGTTTCTTTGTTAAAGGTAGCGCCTCCTTCGCCGCATAAATCTGATCGATGTCTCCCTCAGAGTAATCCTGATATATCTCTTTGTGCACAATAGATGCCAGGGGCAAACGATCGGTGAGTTCGGGAGATTCATCGGGGAAACCAAGCACAACTGTTGTTACCGGTACTACACCTTTTGGAATCTTAAGGACTTCAATAATTTTATCGGCAGTATAGGTTGTTGTTCCTAAATAGCAAATACCAAGGCCCTGCTCTTCGGCGGCGATGCACACATTCTGAGCAACCAGTAAAGCGTCGATAGCAGCAGTAAAAAAAGACAAAAAGTTATCGTAACCAGGTTGGGCTTTTCTCTGCTTGCACCACTTGTTAAACCTGTTAAAATCGGCACAGAATGTAAGTACAACGGGTGCTTGCTTCACCATTGATTGGTTAAAATGGCAGGGAGCTAGTTGGTCTTTTATGGTTGAATCGGTAGTAATAATAATGCTGTAAACCTGCATATTGCCCGTTGTTGACGCACGAATTCCTGCAAGGAGAATATCGTTAAGGGTTGATTCGTCGATTGGTGTTGATTTGTACTTTCGAATCGATCGGTGGTTAAATATAGCTTTCATTGCTTGACTTAAGTATCATTGAAAATTACAATCCAAATAATTGCATAAAGGAACTAGTTTTACCTTAAAAAATGCTATTTGGACATTGTGTTTTAGAGCATTTACTTCTAGTTTAACGAACTCAATACTCTCACAAAAACATAGCAGTTAGCGACTTACCTAGCCAACTGTTTTACAGCATCCCAAAGGGCATCCTTTGGAGGTTGAGCAATAATTTTTATTTCTTCTCCAGAAATAGGATGGACAAAGCTCATTGAGTAGGCATGAAGGCTAATGCCTCCATCAGGATTTGACCTTTCGAAACCATACTTCAGGTCCCCTCTAATGGGAATCCCTATCTTTGATAGCTGAGCTCTAATTTGATGGTGTCTTCCAGTATGAAGCTCTACCTCAAGGCAGTAGTAACGGCCAGTGCTTCCTATAACCCTATAGGTTAGTTTTGCCTCTTTTGCTTGAGGTTTAGGTTTTTGGTAGGCAAATGACTTGTTCTTCTCGGAGTCCTTGACAAGATAATGCACAAGTGTGTCGGACTGGTTTGGTGGTAGCTTTGCAACAACCGCCCAATAGATTTTAGAAACACTTCCATCGTGAAACAGTTTATTTATCCTGGATAGCCCTTTGCTTGTCTTTGCAAATAGTACTACACCACTAACTGGACGGTCGATTCTATGGGCTGCTTCCAGAAAAACATTCCCTGGTTTTGAGTCGCGTTTCTTTATGAAGTCCCTAATGCTAATAAGCATAGAAATATCACCTGTCTTATCACCCTGAACTATATCGCTACAGTTTTTATTTACAGCAATATAATGATTATCCTCGTAGAGGATTTGCTTGGAGTTGAATTGCATTTTTTAATGTATTTTAATCTATGTCAATAATTTACAATCTGAAACGATGTCGATAAAGCTAGTACTGTTCCCTTTCGTTAGGAAAATCGATGCTTTTGACATCGCGAATATAGGATTGAAAAGCTCCTAGCATCTCAGCATAAAGGTTATGGTATCTTCTCAGGAATCGAGGGGAAAACTCCTGAGTAATTCCGAGCATATCGTGAGTAACAAGGACCTGACCATCTACCCCAGGCCCTGCACCAATACCAATTATTGGAATCTTCAATTCCCTTGCAACCTGTGTCCCTAACTTTGCTGGAATCTTTTCAAGAACAATTGAAAAGCACCCAGAGTCTTCTAGAATATGGGCATCCTCAACGAGCTTATCGGCTTCCTCCTCATCGCGAGCACGAACAACGTAAGTACCGAACTTATGAATCGACTGTGGGGTAAGACCAAGATGACCCATCACGGGAATACCAGCTGAAAGAATTCGGTTCACCGAATCAATGATCTCTCTTCCACCCTCGAGCTTCACAGCATCGGCACCGCTCTCTTTCATAATTCGAATGGCCGAGTTAAGGGCAAGTTTAGAATTTCCTTGGTACGTACCAAAGGGCATGTCAACAACTACCAAAGCCCTCTTTATCGCCTTCACTACCGAACGTCCATGGTATATCATTTGATCAAGTGTGATGGGAAGGGTTGACTCGTGACCCGCCATGACGTTTGAAGCGGAATCGCCTACAAGGATGATGTCAACTCCGGCTGCATCGAGAATCCTAGCCATGGAGTAATCGTAACCGGTGAGCATTGCTATCTTTTCTCCACGAAGCTTCATCTCATAAAGAACATGCGTGGTTACAACTTTTGCTTTGTTTTCGACTGACATACTGTTGGATTTGATTTGGTAACATGTTTTTCAACTGCAAATATACGTCAATATATCAATTAAATGTGTGTATTAAGACTTTTCAGCAAAATGGTAATCAGTTAAAACAATTTTAATGACAAAAAAACGCACCAATAACTAATAGCATGACATAATAACACCTTTTGATAGCTATTTAGCATTGGCATAAAGATTGAGTAGTGGACAAAGAATTAATTATTGGAAAACTCTAACGATTTAAAAACATAAAAACAATGGGAAAAATAATTGGTATTGACTTAGGTACAACAAACTCCTGCGTAGCAGTGATGGAGGGAAACGAACCCGTGGTTATCCCAAACAGCGAAGGTAAGAGAACCACTCCCTCGATAGTAGCATTTGTTGAGAATGGTGAACGTAAGGTTGGCGATCCCGCAAAACGACAGGCCATCACCAACTCGAAGAAAACTATCTTTTCTATAAAACGATTTATGGGGGAAACCTATGATAAGGTGACAAAAGAGATTGAGCGTGTATCATTTTAGGTGGTAAAAGGCGACAATAATACCCCAAGGGTAGTTATTGATGACAGGAAATTCACTCCACAAGAAATTTCGGCAATGGTTCTTCAGAAGATGAAGAAAACAGCCGAAGACTACCTTGGACAAGAGGTTACGGAGGCCGTGATAACTGTTCCTGCATATTTTAGCGATTCACAGCGCCAGGCAACTAAGGAAGCTGGTGAGATTGCTGGGTTAAAAGTTCGAAGAATAATTAATGAACCAACAGCTGCCGCACTAGCGTATGGCCTCGATAAGAAAAGTTCCGATTTGAAAATTGCCGTTTTCGACCTTGGTGGAGGTACATTCGATATTTCAATCCTTGAGCTTGGAGAGGGAGTGTTCGAAGTAAAATCGACCAATGGCGATACGCATCTCGGTGGCGATGATTTCGACCACGTTATCATCGATTGGCTAGCAGAGGAATTTAAAAAGGATGAAGGTATTGACCTTAGGAAAGACCCAATGGCACTACAACGATTGAAAGAGGCTGCCGAAAAGGCGAAGATTGAGCTGTCAAGTTCAACCCAAACCGAGATAAATTTGCCCTATATCATGCCTGTTGATGGTATTCCAAAGCACTTGGTAAGAACCCTAACCCGTTCACAATTCGAGAAACTTGCCGACCAACTGATTCAGGCAACCATTGAGCCATGTCGTAAGGCGCTGAAAGACGCAGGCATGCAGCCTTCTGATATTGATGAGGTTATCCTAGTAGGTGGTTCAACACGTATTCCTGCTATACAGCAAATTGTTGAGAAATTCTTCGGGAAAACCCCAAGTAAAGGTGTTAACCCTGACGAGGTAGTTGCTGTGGGTGCTGCAATTCAAGGTGGCGTTCTAACGGGTGAGGTAAAGGATGTGCTTCTGCTTGATGTTACCCCCTTGTCGCTGGGTATTGAGACTATGGGCGGTGTGTTTACTAAGCTTATCGAGGCTAACACCACAATTCCAACACGCAAGAGCGAAACATTTACAACTGCTTCGGATAATCAACCCTCTGTTGAGATACATGTGCTTCAGGGTGAACGCCCGATGGCAAGTGGAAATAAAACAATCGGGCGTTTCCACCTCGATGGTATTCCACCTGCACCACGTGGTATCCCTCAAATTGAGGTTACTTTTGATATCGATGCAAACGGAATCCTAAACGTATCAGCAAAAGATAAAGGAACTGGCAAAGAGCAACGTATTCGCATCGAAGCTTCATCGGGTCTCACAGATTCAGAGATTAAGAAGATGCGTGAGGAGGCAAAGGCAAATGAAGAGGCCGACAAACTCGCTCGCGAAAAGGTTGATAAGTTAAACGGAGCAGACAGCCTAATATTCCAGACCGAGAAGCAGTTGAAGGAATTTGGCGACAAACTTCCTGCCGACAAGAAAGGTCCAATTGAGCAAGCATTGGCAAAACTTAAGGATGCACACCAAAAACAAGATATTGCTGCCATTGACGTTGCAACCAACGAGCTAAATTCGGTATGGCAAGCCGCTTCAGAGGAATTATATAAAGCATCACAATCGCAGGGACAACAAGGACAACAGCAATCGCAGCAAACAAACGACGGAGGATCAGCAAAAACCGACCAAGAGGTAACTGATGTTGACTTTGAAGAAGTTAAGTAAGTTTTTCTTCATCTCCTAATATAATTCCCAAAAAAGCTACTGATTTACTCGGTAGCTTTTTTTGTGACAATTTGTCACAGTTCATTTTTACATTTAAAAACCAATAAAAAAGTAATCAATTGCTATTTTTGCCGTTAGAAAACACAACAAATAATTAATAAAAAGCTATGGTACAGATTTCGAAACAGATATGCCTATGCGTTTTCTTATTCCTGTGTTATGTAAGTTTCGCTCAACAGGATACTACCTTCAACCAGATTGACCAACTTGGTCAAAAGCAAGGTTACTGGAAGAAGTTTTATAAAAACGGGAGAGTGGCCTACAGGGGATACTTTAAGGATGACAAACCACGCGGTCTCTTTGAACGATTCCATGAGAACGGGGTAATCAAAGCAAAACTAATTCATAGCCCCTGCGGTGACTCAACACAAGCAATATTTTACAATACTGAGGGTAGGCTTTTAGCAAAAGGAGCGTACTACAAGAACCAAAAGGATGGTAAATGGGAGTATTTTACTCCCGATGGGAGGCTTGTTCTGCTCGAATCCTTCAAATCTGGAATTAAGGATGGCAAATTTACTTCCTACTATCCTACTGGAGAGGTTTTCGAAGAGGTGAACTGGCAAAATGACCAGAAGCATGGACCAACAATACAGTACTATACCAACGGAGCATTCAAATCATCGATTGTATTTAGCAATGGGCTTGAGAATGGCATTGTAAAAACCTTCTATGTAGGAGGTAAAACGCGACTTGAGGGCTTCTACAAAGATGGGCTCAAGCATGGAAAATGGACAATATTTTCACCAAGCGGCGATTCACTTAGTGTTACAAACTATATTAACGGCTATGCAGAAAATCAGGACGAGCTTGTTTTACAGGAATCTAAGGAACTTCAAAAATTAATTGATAATATAGGTAAGATTCAGGAGCCAACAGTTGAGGATTTTTTAAGGGGAGGTATTGGGAGGTAGGCGACTGGTAGTTTATTGGTTGAGAGTAAATAAAGAAACTAAAAAGGTTAAAGTATGAAGGTTAAAGTATGAAGGTATATACTGAGTGCCATACTGAGCCACAATTGAAGTGCTTGTCGAAGTTTAGGTTGAGGATAATTAGATTAGAAAATGATTAATCATTAAAAATAAATTAAGGTATGGAAAAATCGAAGTGGTATGAAATTCTTTTTCAGAATTATGGGAAAAAGTATGAGATGGAAAGTTTCACAAAAGGCACAATTGGCGAGTGCGATTTTATTGAAAGTGAAATCAATGGCGTCAAATCATTAAAAATTCTTGATATTGGTTGCGGTACAGGACGACATTCGATTGAGCTGTCTAAAAGAGGATATAATGTAAAGGGGATTGACCTCTCTGAATCAATGCTAGAACTTGCCCGTGAGAAGGCTAATGCCGAAGGTCTTAATATTGAATTCTTGCAACATGATGCTCGCAATCTGCCTTTTGACAGTGAATTCGATGTTGCCATTATGCTTTGCGAGGGAGGTTTCCCCTTGATGGAAACCGATGAAATGAACTTTGATATACTAAAGGGTGTAACAAGGTCGCTGAAAGAGAAAGGGAAATTTATCTTCACAACTCTGAATGGATTATTTCCTTTATACCATTCTGTGGAGGAATTCTGCGCCTCAACAACCGACGAGGGAAATGCTACTTATAGAAGCAATACGTTCGATCTGATGACCTTTCGGGATCACAATATCACAGAATTAGAAGATGATTCTGGGGAAAAGCTTATACTAGAATGTAATGAAAGGTACTATGTACCTAGCGAAATAACTTGGTTGCTTAAATCGCTGGGGTACAATAAAATTGACATCTATGGTGCTAAACTAGGGGCTTTTTCGAGAAATGATAAGCTTACAACCGAGGATTTTGAGATGTTGGTTATTGCAGAGAAATAGTTTCAATTGGGGACAAAAAAAGCCTGACATTCAATGTGTCAGGCTTTTAGTATGTTAATTCTTTATTACTTAAATAACATTGGAACAAGGTCAACCACGCGGCATGAGTAGCCCCACTCGTTGTCGTACCATGAGAGAACCTTGATCATCTTACCTCCCAGAATCATTGTGCTTTGTGCATCGAAGATAGAACTATGGGAGTTGTGAATAATATCCACAGAAACGATTGGGTCTTCGGTGTATTCAAGAATTCCTTTCATTGGGCCCTCGGCTGCTTTCTTCATGGCAGCATTGATTTCCTCCTTTGTGGCTTCTTTTTTCAAAACTGCAACAAAATCAACCAGTGAACCAGTGGGTGTTGGAACGCGAACAGCAAGGCCATCGAGTTTGCCTTTTAACTCAGGAATAACTTTACCAACCGATTTAGCTGCGCCTGTAGTAGTTGGAATCATAGAAACAGCAGCCGAACGCGCTCTACGTAAATCGCTGTGAGGAGCATCGAGGATTCGCTGGTCATTGGTATAGGCGTGGATAGTGTTCATCAAACCGTACTCAAGTCCAAAATTGTCGTTCAGAACCTTAGCCACTGGAGCGAGGCAGTTGGTTGTACAGCTTGCGTTAGAAACGCACTGATCCTCAGGCTTCAAATCGGCATCGTTCACCCCAAGTACTATCATGCGGTCGATTTCGTCCTTTGAAGGAACGCAAAGGATTACCTTTTTCGCGCCGTTCTTTATGTGATCTCCGTATCCACCCTTTTCGCTCTCGCGCTTTGTGAAGATACCAGTTGATTCAACCACAACATCGGGTGTCTGTTTCCACTTGATATTAAGGGGGCTACGCTCTGCATGTACAGGATATTTTACTCCTTGCACTATGATGTTTTCGGCATCGAAACCAACTTCGCCTTGAAACTTGCCCTGGGTTGAATCATATTTTAGAAGATGAGCCAAAGTTTTTGTATCGGTAAGGTCGTTAATACCCACGATCTCCATTTCGGGACGTTCTAAGGCAATCTTGAATACGTTACGGCCGATTCGCCCAAAACCGTTTATTGCTACCTTTATCTTTGCCATAATCATTTAGAAATTAGAAGTTATAAATAATTGAATTATCCATAAAACATGACCTCAAAGTTAGTAAACAAAATTGAGATTTCGTTAGTTAAAAAATAAAAACGTAATTTAACCAAATGCAATGCAGCACATTCTGGGGAAAAAACGTATTAGGAGTTAATTAGCAAAACAAGTCATCATCATTTTTGTTTTAAGTGTTATATTGGAATAGATTTTGCAGCACTTACTAAGTTCCTTTAATATTTGAATTATTTCTTTTCTTTATCATTAAGTATAGCAAACAAATGTCAAACTAAAACATCAATTTTATGAGAAGATTTTTATTGGTTTCTCTTGCCCTTATTTTACCTGTAACCTTTTTGGTTGCTAAAGGCTGGCGAGAACATCTTGCCAATGATAACCTCCAGAATCACAAGTTCACAATCCAGACTACTTTGGAAAATCATTCTACGAACCAAAGTGTCTCTGTAGGATTAAAGAATTCCAAAGAAGGTTTCATTACTCCTGAATACCAACTTTTTGGTTTGATGAATCCTAGCAATTTGAATTTTAACATTATTTGGGACTACGAAACCGTAATTTCTGGTGTTTACCGCTTAACCTGGGACGATGATTACTACTACTTGGATTCGCTTAGCATTAACACCGACTATTCGATTAGTGAAAGTATTCTTACTGTTTACAGTACCTACATTTTATCTCAGGAACCTGAGGAATATGAATGGCTCGACTTTGTTGTTGAATTCGGATCGGGGTCGTATTCATGGTTTGGGATATATGTGATACCTAGTACACTTCCTTACTTGATACCTGAAACCCTAGCTTACGATCTGAGCAATCCAGGAGATGTGTTCACGAATGTGATTTACATGTATTCTGAATCTATTACATCTATTTCTGGAATGATTGAGGAAGTCGATTACCACATCGAGGGCTCCTGGCTATTTGTCCACAACAGCTTTTTATCTGCTAACCTCACCTCGGCTGGTCAAGAAAGCCAGCATGAAGTTACATTTGATACTGGTGATGTAGCAGATCTTACTATTATTGCTATACAGAGTGGCGTTACAAACGCTACAATTAACCCATCGACAGCAACCTATTTCAATGATGTTCCAGACTACCAGGATGTTGTTATAACATGGAATGCCGCCTCGGCTGTTACCGGTCTCATGGTTACAGTAAATTGGGGTGGTTGGGAGTACGAGCAGTTCGAGTGGCCCTACTACGAGGTAACTGACCTTGGTGATGGCACCGCTTTACTGAGGATATTCTTCGATGATGAAGGGGATGATGATATAGAAAAGGCTATAAAGAGTCAATCGAAAGATTTATACTATTCCTATGTAACAATTGAAGTATCGTATGACGTTGGAAGTCCTTCCTATTTCTTCTTAACAATTATTGAAGAGTTTTTCAATGTGTATGTTACTGTTCAACCAGAAAATGCTGGATGGATATATGGGGCATGGGACTATATGCCTGGTGATGAGGTTTGGCTGGAAGCAGAACCAAACTGGGGTTACACCTTCTCACACTGGGAAAATAGTAATGGTGAGGTGATTAGTGATTCCAACCCTTATATGTTTACCATGCCAAGCGAGGATGTTTACATTGTTGCTGTATTTGTTGAGGCCGATTTCTTTACTGTAACCTACGAAGTAGTTGGCTACAACGGCGACATGTACGCATCAGTAAACGATATGTTTATTTACTCAGGGACACCTGTATCACAGGGTCAGGATGTTTACTTCTACGCCTACCCTTGGTGGGGATATGGTGTTAAGGAATGGAAAGTAAATGGAGTTATACTTGAAGGATTTACACAGAATACCTACATTCATTTCAATCTGCAAGGCGACTTACATGTAACTGTTGAATATCAGGAAGTTGAATATCCCAGCATTGAGCCTTACTATCAGTACTTTGGGCTTAACGATCCCACGGACGTTGAATTTACAATAAATTGGGGTAGTGAATCATCAATTTCGTCAATTAGCTACTACGGATGGGACTACTATATGCAGTTACAGGAAGGAATCGATTATTATGTAAACGATAATATCTTAACCATAACAAGCGCATTTATCCTATCACAAAATCCGAACATTTACCAATGGATGGACTTTGAGGTGCAGTTTAATTCTGGATTATACGCTTGGTTTGGAATCGTTGTGGTTCCCTCTACCTCTCCATCTCTATTCCCTGACCTTACATACTACGACCTAACCAACCCTGGGGATGTGTTCACGAATATTTTATATCTAACGGCAAACGAAGTAGTATCAATTACTCACGCTGGTGGATCGCTTGTTAATGGAGTTGATTATCATATTGAGGGCTCGTGGTTGTTCATTCATAACAGCTTCCTAGGTGTTCAGTTAACAAGTGCTGGTAATGAAATTGACCTTACCGTTTTCTTCGATACTGGAGCTGAAGCAAACCTTACTATTTTAGCTATTGAAAGTGGCATCATTAATGCTACAATCGATCCAACCACAGCAACATATACAAATAACCTTCCCTACTACCAGGACATTACCATTACATGGAATGGTGCATCGCAGGTGACACAGCTAATGGTAACTGTTTTCGACGGTTGGAGCTTTGAGCAGTTTGAGTACCCATACTACAGCGTTACAGATTACGGCAATGGTACTGCACTTTTGAGAATATTCTTTGATGAGGATAAATCGACTTTTGAGCCGAAAAAAGGGACGAAGGACGAGGATTATATATACGTAACCTTCGAGATTTCTTTCGATGCTGGAGCACCAGCATACTTTTACATGACCCTTATTTGGGAATACTTCAATGTATTTGTTACGGTTGAACCCTATAATGCTGGTTGGGTGTGGGGCGATGGTGAGTATTCACCTGGTGAAGAGGTATGGCTTGAAGCAATGGCTTCATGGGGATATAGTTTCTCGCATTGGGCCTATCCAAATGGTGAAGTGGCTAGTACAAACAACCCATACATTTTCTATATGCCTGAGAATGATGTTTCCCTCACCGCAGTTTTTGTGCCAGCAGAATACTACACAGTAACCTTTGAAGTATTAGGAGGCAATGGTTACCTTGAAGCGTATTCGAATGGTTACTACATATACTCTGGTGAACAAGTTCCAGAGAATAGCGAAATCTACTTCTGGGCTTCACCAGCCTGGGGTTACTCGGTAAAGGAATGGAAGGTTAATGGGGAGGTAGTTAGCAACTACACTTACAACTACCTTGTTGTAGATTCTTTACATAATGACATTCACGTTTCCGTTGAGTTCCACGAAAGTACAACTTTCACTGTAACATTCCAAGTGGTTGGTTATGGTGGTTACTTGGAAGCCTATTCTGGAGGTAGCTGGCTTTACTCAGGTTCAGAGGTAAATGCTGGCTGGGATGTTTTCTTCTATGCTTCACCTTATTGGGGCTACGCAGTGAAGGAATGGAAGGTTAACGGTGTGGTAGTTGATAACCTAACCGATGGAATGTATATACACTGGAATTTACAAAGTAACATTAATGTAACAGTTGAATTCAAAGAGTTTGATGCCCCTTACATAGCACCCGACTTTCAGCTATTCGGGCTTGATAACCCTGCGGATGTTGAGTTTACCATTCATTGGGGAAGCGAAACTGAGATTGCTCAGATTTCTTTCTACGATTGGAACGACTCTACAAGATACCAAGTTGTCCTTGAGGAAGGTATTGATTACTTCATAGATGGTGACCTATTAACAATAAAGAGTAGTTTCATTCTTTCACAAAATCCAGATCCTTTCGATTGGATGTACTTTGACGTTATGTTTGGCTCAGGATGGTATAGTTGGTTTGAGATTCTTGTGCTACAGTCAACAACCCCTTACATCACCCCTGAATTTGTTGATTACGATTTAACCAACCCAGGCGATGTATTCACCAATATTGTTTACATCACGGCTAACGAAGTTGTATCGATTTCAAATGCTGGATCACAGCTTGTAGCAAATGCTGATTACCACATCATTGGCTCATGGCTATTTATTCATAACAGCTATTTGAGCCAGGTGCTCGATTCTCCAGACGAACAAGTGGTTCTTACCATTACATTCGATACTGGTGACAATGCGTATCTTACCATCACAGCAATAGAAAGCGGAATTATTAATGCAACTATTAGTCCAACTTCAGCAACTTACTACAACTACGAGTTTCCTGATTATCAAGACATAAACATCGTTTGGAACGACGCCTCCGATGTTACCGGCATTCTGGTAAGCATTTTCTGGGAATTCGAGCAGGAACAATTTGAATGGTACTACTACGATGTCTTCGATAATGGCGATGGAACAGCCCTTCTCAGAATATACTTCGATGAGGACGACAAAGCCAAGATGCTTGCAAACACTAACTCGAAGGAGGTTGAATACATTTACATTACCTTTGAAATATCGTTCGATCTTGGTGCACCAGCTTACTTTTACATGACACTGATAGAGGAGCACTACGAAGTGATAGCTGAGGTTGTTCCTCAATACGCTGGTTGGATTGAAGGAGCATGGGGCTACTCGCCCGGCGAGGAGGTTTGGTTGTGGGCTTACCCTCACTCTGGTTACCAGTTCCACAGCTGGAGGATAGACGGTGTGGTTGTTAGTACAGACAATCCGTACATTTTCATTATGCCTACACACGATGTTCACATCACCGCCCATTTCTATACCGAGGATTATACTTCATACACCGTTTCGCTTTCGGTTAATCCTGCAAATGCAGGGGTAGCAACAGGTGCTGGAGATTTTGTTGAAGGAGAAACTGTTACGGTTCAAGCCACACCAAATTCAGGCTACCAATTCCTAAACTGGACGAACGTTGGTGGTAGTGTGGTGAGCACTAATTCAATCTATAGCTTCGTAATGCCAGCACAAAACGTTAGCCTAACAGCAAACTTCGACGTTGTTCCCGTAAACTATACGCTCACCTTAGTTGCTAATCCATCGGCCGGGGGTAGTGTAAGTGGCGGTGGCACTTATGAGCCGGGTACTTCGGTAACTGTTTCAGCAACAGTTAATAGTGGTTATCAATTCATCAACTGGACAGATGCTGGAAGCAATGTTGTAAGTAATACAACTAGTTTCGCTTACATAATGCCAGCCTCTGATGTAACTCTGACAGCCAACTTCCAGTTGATACCTACTTACTCGGTAACTTTTGTTGTTCAGCACGGTAGCACCTTGATAGAAGGAGCAACAGTAAGCTTCAACTCAAGTATTTACACAACTACTGCACAGGGAACAGTTGTAGTAGATGGTTTACATAATGGGGTTTACTCATACTCCGTTTCAAAAGGAGGTTATCATAATGTTGATGGAAGTGTAACTGTAAACAATTCAAATATTACTGAATATGTTAACATTACCCCGCTAGGCGTGAATGATGGAACACTCAACCAGCTTTCGGTATATCCTAACCCCTTCGATTCTTTCATAAGCATTTCTTCAACCGAAAGGGTCAGCAAAGTGGTTGTTGCAAATCTAATAGGTCAAGTAGTTATGGATATTACTCCAAGTGAAGGTGAGCAAAGAATCAATACTTCTGCTTTACAGAATGGAGTTTACTTAATTACGATACATACTGAGAATGGTCAAAGAATCATTCGAAAGATGGTTAAGAGATAGTTTTTCAATAAGAGCGAAAAAAGCCCGCTAGGATTTTCCAGCGGGCTTTTTTTTTGATTTTTGGATTGAATAATGTTACCTATTCAACCATTCCTTAAAATCAGCAGCCCTTTCGGAACTGACAATGGCCTCAGAGTCGGGTTTTGGATTAAGATCAATCTTTACCCTTGATTTGGTGTAGAAGTGCATTGAGCCAATGCTTGATATGCTAATCATAAACTTTCGGTTTATGCGGAAGAATTTGCATGGATCGAGTATCGATTCGAGCTTCTCTAACGTGTAGTCGATGGTATAGCTTGGGCCACCTTTCGAAACAAGGAACACCGATTTTTCTTGCGCTACGAAGTAGGCGATTTCGTTAGTATCGATTGATTTGAGCTTATCGGCGTACTGCACCACGAAACGTTGTTGGTATTGAGGTTCTTTCTGCTTCTTTATCTCGCTGATAAGCGAAAGGAAGTCGAGTGGAACTGGTTGCGACTCCTTGTACTTCTTGATGCTGAAAGCCAGTTCCTCCCGTTTTATTGGCTTAAGAAGATAATCTATACTGTTCACCTTGAAGGCCTTAAGGGCGTACTGGTCGTAGGCTGTGGTGAAGATGATGGGACATTTCACTGAAACCTGCTCAAAAATCTTAAAGCTTGAGCCATCGGCGAGGTGGATATCGAGGAAGATTAATTCGGGCTGGGGATTGGTTTCTAGCCATTTAACTGTTGATTCAATGCTATCGCAAACGCCGAGGATTTGTATTTCTGGCTCAACATCCCTGAGCATTTTAGTTAATCGGTTGGCAGCGGCAATTTCGTCCTCAACAAGAAGGGCTTTGATCATTAAGTGGTTCTCCGTCATTTATCGTATAAATATCTTCCTCAGGTTCTTTCAGAAAATCGAATGCTGTATTTGAATTTATTGAGTAAACTAACTGGTTATCATCAGTTTCAAGATCTTCGTCGTTTGCTTCATCAATTAGAATAATTACCCTAACTTTTCTTTGCTTCTCTTTCAAAGAAAACTGCAAATTTAGGACACCTTCCTTGTCAGTTATTGTATTTATTTCAACAGCTTTCATCCTCTTCTATTTACTACAAATTTATGATATTTAACAACATATTTCAAATACAAAACCTATTGTTTTTCAATTTCTAGTACTGGCACTTTAACAACAAAGGTGTTTTCTTTCTGTAAAACAACTAATTCTTTACTACTTAAAAACCGATACCGGTTGGTAATATTCTGCAATCCGATACGGTTGGAAATCTCTTCGCTCTGCCGGCGCTGAAGGTTGTTTTCTACCACAATATACTCGTCTTTAACTTTTATAGTGATTTTCAGAGGTTTATCCTTTGAGATGATATTGTGCTTAATTGAATTCTCGAAGAGCATTTGAAGGGTCAAGGGTGCTACAACAATGGAATCCTTTATATCATCAGGAATATTGATAATCAAATTAAGATTTTCACCATACCTTTTTTTCTGTAAGAAGTAGTAATCCTCAATGAGTTTAAGCTCGTCTCCAAGAGGTATTAAATCTTTATTCTTCATATTCAGGATATTGCGGTAGTAATCGGCAGTTCGTTGCACGTATTCAACCGCAAGTTTTGCATCCTCCTCAATAAGATTTGCCAGCGTATTCAGGTTGTTGAATAGGAAGTGAGGGCTAATCTGGCTTTTTAGGGTTTCGTACTGGCTCTGGATATTTTCCTTCTCAAGTTTTTCGCTAATTACCAGTGTTTGCTTCCAT
>CAYZSD010000067.1:0-17006 GCA_964481075.1 uncultured Rikenellaceae bacterium
ACAGTATATTAACATAAAACTCATTTTTATCAACCTGCCAAGCTCCCATAGAGTAAACGTTCTTCATCATCAGGTTCCAGGTAGGAAGCTGTGGTGAAAGATTAGTTCCTTTGAGCAGCTTAACAATAAGAGCATCAGGAGCAGTGATACCATCTGTTGATAGCTCTCCAACCCTATAGGTTTGACCTCCCATTGTGTACTCGTATGCTACTGCAAGTATCTCATCGGCATTGAGAGAAAAATTCAAAGAGACGTAACCTAGCTGTGAGTTTAGCGAGTATTCTGAAGAGGATAGCTTACGAGCGTTCTCAATTTTTTCATAATCGGTTCCTGCGCTAATTCCCGACAACCCCATTAGAATTTCGTTTACACTTGCAATGTCTCTTATTCCGGAGTAATCCGTTGTCATCAAGCCATAAAGAGTGTTTATCTCGTTATATGGATTAAGACCTGAACCAATTTGATAGAAGGTTCCATCGCTGTTGTATATATTATTGGTATTCTCGGCCAAGTCGTGAAATGCAACCACATCCCTGGAGTTATCGAAGTTGCTTTGCTTATTGGTAATCCATACCTCCACTCTAGTGATATTGATACCACTATTTATAATAGGTAAACTCTGTAGGGCTCGGTTATAGTTGTCGCGAAAGTAGTGTGACAAGAAGAAGTGTTTATTCTCCTCATACTCATCGGCTTGAATCTCGAACTCTTTGGTTTGAGCACCACCCCTCACCTCGATAACTTGCGACTGCCCCTCCTGTTTTGAGAAGATACTTGTAACAGTTAGCCTTCCGAAGCGCAATTGGGTTTTCAACCCAAAAAGAGCATGGCTACCGGTGATTAGTGATCCTGGCAGCGGAAGAGAAACGTTTCCAGCCTCAATCTTTTGAATGATTTCATCCTCAAAACCAGTATATTCAACCTTTACATTGTTTTCGAAGTCGAAGGTTGCCTCGGTATTATAGTTAACATCGAGCCTGAGCTTTTCGCCAATGGTTCCGGATACATTCATCTGGATTCTCGACTGGAAGTCGAATGTGGTGTTGCTTCTCAAGTCCTCAGCGATGTTGGGGTTTTCAGTTCTGGTATGTGTAACCCCGAAGGTAAGTTCTGCTGTTCCCTGAGGGATAATTTCAATAACGTTACTTCCAAAAATTCTGTCGAAGGTTTCGCCCCCAACCTGTAGTCGAGGCAGAATGCCTGCCCCTCTCGCACCTGTTTCGCCTGCCATGCGCTGCTGCCAGTAGTTCCGCATGGACTGCTCAAACTGAAAGTTACGAAATTCCCTCTCGCTCATCACCTGTGGTGGACGAATATTGATGTTTCCTACCCTATGATAAATGGTGTACTGTCTTGTTTTGGAATCATACTCCACCACAATTTTCACATTCGATGGAGGCGACATAAAAAGGGGCGATGAGGAAGTTCCCAGGCTTGACTCGCTATCATCCTTGGGTATTGGTAATGGTAACACACCGGTTGTGTCGGGAGCAAAAAACATATCCTGCTCATCAAAATGGAATTCAGAAAATGAACTGTTTCCCGAAACAATTTCAGAGGATATGGCTAGTGTTGTTGTTGTACTTATAATGATACCTAGAGATACGGTAAAGACTCCCAAGGCTGCGAACTTCCCTATTGACTTCAATGCGATTATGCTGTTAAATATTGACTATAATCCTTTAAGTGCTTCTTTAATTAAACTCTCAACGGTTTGATTGGGATTTTGCTTTAGAATGGTCGAAAGAGTTTTTTCGGCTGCGCTCTTTGCAAATCCAAGCATAACTAAAGCAGATAACGCTTCCTGCTTAATGGTATTGTTTTGAAGGTTGAAAATTTCTTGTTCAGCACCTCCCTTACCCAACTTATCCTTCAAATCGACAACTATTCTTTGGGCAGTTTTCAGTCCTATTCCTTTGATTCTCTTGAGAGTATCAACATCACTTTGGAGTATAGCTGAAGAAATCTCATCGGGAGTGATTGATGATAGAATAACCCTTGCGGTATTAACCCCAACACCAGATACAGAAATCAGCAACCTAAATAGTTCACGTTCCGACTTTTTCGAAAAACCGTAAAGTAAATGGGCATCTTCCCTCACAACATGGTGTAGGAAAATGGTTGACTCTGCCTTACCCTCAAGGGCAGTGTATGTGTTAAGTGAAATATTTATGATGTACCCTATGCCTGAAGTCTCAACCACAACAAAGGCAGGGGTAAGCTCAACAATTTTACCGCGAATGTATTCGTACATATCTTATGGCTTGATTAAACAAAGGTTACTCCTTCTGTGGGGTGATTTTCAGAGGATTCTTTGTAATGGTTTCGTACATCTGTCGATTATTAAACAAATCGACAGCTAGATACAATGCTTTTCGAAACGAACTTTCCGAGGCAACTCCATGTCCGGCAATCTCGAACGCAGTACCATGTGCTGGTGAAGTCCTAATTATTGGAAGGCCAGCTGTGTAGTTTATTCCACTATCGAAAGCAATAGCCTTGAAGGGTGCTAAACCCTGATCATGGTACATGGCAAGTATGGCATCGAACTTTGAGAAGACGCTTGAACCAAAGAAACCATCGGCAGCATAGGGTCCAAGTGCAAGGATGTTCTCTTCGTTTGCTTTGTTTATGGCAGGCGTAATAATTTCCTGCTCTTCATTTCCAATCACACCCGAGTCGCCAGCATGTGGGTTTAAACCCAGAACAGCAATACTCGGTTTTCGGATACCAAAATCTTTCTTAAGAGAATTATTCAAAATCCGAAGCTTCTTGAGAATAGACTCCGGTGTGATATTCTTTGATACCTCAGAAAGTGGAATGTGGCCAGTTACAACGCCAATCCTCATCACCTCACTCACCATAAGCATAAGTACCTCACTGGTATTAAATGCCTTAGCAAGGAACTCGGTATGACCAGGGAAATTAAATGACGACGACTGTACATTGTGCTTACAGATTGGCGAAGTTAAAAGTGCATCAATCTTCCCAGCCTTAATGTCGGTAACAGCAGCCTGAATTGACTTAATTGAACCTTCTCCCCCTTGTTCGGTAATCTTTCCAAGCTCAACCCGGACATTGTCGTCCATGCAATTGATTATGTTTGATCGCTTTGAGTTTATTTCAGTAATATCCTTGACTTGGTTGAAATTAAAATGCTCGAAGTTTAATGCCTTTCGATGGTACGCAGAAACCTTTGGAGATCCATAGAGAACTGGTACACAAATTTCGTTAATCCTTGGGTCGGAAAGGGTTTTGATAATTATCTCGTAGCTAATACTGTTTATGTCACCCTGTGTTATACCTATAACAACCTTATTATCTATCATTTCGTTATTGAGATAAGAATAAAAATCAAAAAAATTTAGCTGTATCAATTTCTCGGAAGAAGCTATTCTTCAAGAAATAAACAGGCAAAGATAGCTATTTGGTTTGAAGTTAAAAATAGCCGTCTCAAAAAGAGGGTTCAACAAATTGTTTAGTGATGTTAATTCTTCTTCGTTCAAATAGTTTATTAACAACGGAAACATCAGATTTCCTGATTTTGTCATCTCACTTTCTTCCCTACTCCCTTCAATTTGAACTTGTTAGAAAACCTTGCAAGTTGCATCCTCACCTAGCTCACCTGATTCAAATATGCTAATAAAGGTGGAAGGTTATGTTTTGGGGAGTTGTTTTAAACAATTCGGCCATTAGCTTATGAGTGAGCCTAACGGTTTTGCCGTTTTAGGTTTGATGTATAATTATTTGGAACTTATTTTCCAGCATGTTTTAGGTCTTTAAAATCGTCAAAAACGAACTCTGTAATATTTCGATAGTTGAGTTTATTATAATCCAACTTTGAATAGTCAGCTACAGGTTCACCAAATTCCTTTAGCATTTCTGCTTTGATTACTTCGTAAGGATAGTTAGCCCAAGCCATTGATAAATATCCATTTAACTTGTCACAGGCATTATCTGCAACAAATATAACTTCAGAGCCGCCCACTGCCTTTACGATACTGAAAATATCCTTTCTGAAGCTATCTATCCAATAGCTTTCAAAGATTTTATACAATGTACTGTATCTAAATATGGTTCTGATGTAGCATATATTAGGAAACATTATAGGGAAGTAGGCATAAGGCCCATTAAACCAAATACTATAATAATTTTCTCCTTCATCCTCCTCCTGATGAACCTGATAGCTCCAGTCACCTTCTTCTACCAGCCATTTCCCTTTGTGCATGTACTCGGCACGTTTCAAGGGAATGGCTTTCAGATTGTTTGTAATACTATCGAAATACTCAAGCCGTTCGTTCACCGCAAACTTTGCATTCGTTAGTATGTATAAATCTGTTGCCATTTATTCAAACTCAATTTTATCAATTTCTTTCATAAGCCTGTGGGTTTCGGAAAGGGCTACAATTATTTTCTGGTAGTGCAAAATATCCTCAAACTCCAGCTTGCGACCTTTACGGTCTTTGAGCCATTTTTGGGCAGGCTGGTAGCCGCCAATGTAAAAACTCCATGCTTTTAAAGGAACATTCGCAAAATATTGAGTATCGTTTATGTAAACATTGCCTTGTAACGCCCCTGTAATTTCATTTTTAGGAATTGGAAAGTATTTAGGCATTGAAACCACATTATCGCCATCAATCGGGTATTGAGTAATAAATTTCTCAACTGTTGGGCTTTCCAATAAATGAATTTGTCGAATTTCACCACCCAATTTTACCAATTGCCAAAAGGTAGATCTTTCTTTTGGGTACGGCACTCTTGGAAAATCAATTTTCAAAAATTCCTTGAATTTCTCCCTGTATGCTGGGGAATGTAAAATAGCATAGATATAATCCAAAATGTCTATTGGTGCAAACGTATTTTCTGTTATCTCTTTTTCGTTAGTAAACGCTAAACCCAAGTTAGTGGCTATTTGCTTTACAATATCTATGTTAAGGTTTGGTGTTCTTTCTGTAGTTTGCCCAATGGTTTGTTGTCCATTGGCTTCGGGATAGGTATATAGTGGTGCAGTATAGCCAAATGAAAAAGCTGTACCTAATACATGACATTCAACCAAGCAATTTGAAACTAATAGATTTGTAAAATCGCCAATTGTAGCACTTCTTTCGAAAACCAAAGCAATATTATCTTTGATTAAATGTTTCATTATTTCATGGCGAGGATAAGAGTGAAAGCCTTTTGATTTACCAGTATAAATGGTTCTTCTTATATCAAAAGGACGGTATTGAATATTCGTTTTATATTTTTTACTTTTTAATAAATCCTCTTTGGCGGTAGCCATTTTCCAATCCCTACCGTCAGGTTTTGGCGAATATTTTTTTCTAATTGTCTCAAGTTCTTCTAATTCAAAAGCTCTTACAATTTCGCTTAGTGAATTATCATCAAAATGAATAGTCAAGTTATCTCGTTCTGTTTTTATACCGCTTGCATTTAACGAAAACAATTCATTTATCTTATAACCTTTATTATAAACTTCTATTCCGTCATTGTTTTTGATTGCATAGAAGAAATTCGGCTCTTTTACTTCTAGTTCTTTGAAACCAACTTCATTTAAAGAATTATCCCAAAGGAAGTCATATTTCACATTACGTTTTCCAAACATATTGTAATGAAAAATTTTTCCTAATTCATTTTTCTTTTTCTTTCCAGTTTTTACAAATAAGTTTATGGAAACACCTTGCATAATGTCAAACACATTTTGGTCAGCACTTCCGTCTGGTGCAGTTTCTAATTTTTTACTGTTACCGTGTAAATCTAAAATGTAAGTCTTATCGAAAGTTTGTAATAAGGTTTTACGCATTTGGCGATGTATTAAACCGTCAATAAATCCATTGTTTGAAATGTAAGCCAAAATTCCGCTTCCGTTTTTTTCAATAAAATACTGACCATAACGAATAAATTTTATGTAATCGTCAGAAAGCGGTTGTATGTTGCGTTCGTTCAAATCCCTTTTGTAATCGGCAACCAAACTTTCAATCCATTCGCCTTTGTTAGTACTGCTCACACTATACGGCGGATTCCCAATAACACACATAACCGGCGTATCACGTTTAATGTGATTTGCTTCGTTTGCCTCGGTGCTTAACCAGTAGGCAAATAGGGATCCTGTGTCCTGGTGGTATTCTTCTAAACTGTTGGTAAGGTAAACTCTAAATCGTTGGTCTTTGGTTGGTTTGTAGCCAGTTTCAGTAAGTAACAAATCAAGCTTTAAATGTGCCATTGCATAACTTGCCATAAGCAACTCAAAACCATTAAGGCGTGGCAAAAGATTTGTTTCTACATAATTACTCCAAATGCCTTGCTGACCTTCAAACTTTTTATGAATATGTTTGATTACCTCGGCTAAAAATGTTCCTGTTCCTGTTGCGGGGTCGAGTATCTGCACTTTGTGAACTTCCTGTTCAATCTTTTTGCCTTGTGTGTCAACTTCTATTTTGGTTTTGCTTGTGTCTGCAAGTCCTTGTGGTAAATCAAACTCCGTTTTTAAAATATCGTCAACGGCACGTACAATAAAGTTTACAACGGGGGCGGGCGTGTACCAAACGCCACGGGCTTTACGCAATTTTGGGTCGTACTCGCTCAAAAAATCTTCGTAAAAATGTATAATCGGGTCTTCCATTTTTGTGGCTTTGCCATAGTTTTTGAGCATTTCATCAACGTTGCAAGCAAGGAAAATATTTACCAAATCGTCAACAATCCATTTTATACGGTCGTCAACGTCCAAACCTGCAATATATCCAAATAGTTTTTTAAGGAATGGATTTGATTTTGGAATGAGTTCGTAGGCTTCTTGTCGGCTAAAAGATTCTAATGATGGGTCGTGCGAACGTGCTGCAAACATTCCGTAGGCAATAGTTTGCGCGTACACATCGGCAAATCCTTTGGGTGTAATATCGTGTATTAGAATTTGCTTGAAAGCGTGCATTTGGTCTTTAAGCGTACTGTCTTCGCTGTTATTTTCATCGCTTGTCAATGCTTTCTCAATAACCTCAGAAAGAAGGCGGGCTTTGCCCGCCATCATTTCTGCAAGTTTTTTGCTGCTTTTTATAGTTTGCCCAATGTGGGTGCAAAAGTCTTTAATCAGGTTTTCAAATCGCTCGAAATTCTCTGGTATTGGTTTTATCCCTTTTTCGGTAACTTCTCCAATCGCAATTTTGGTTACAAATTCACCCTCACGGTATAAATGAAAATCCAGATAGTCGGAAATTATCAAATTGTTTAACGATGCTTTGTATCTGTCGAATTGTTCTTTATTTCCTGTTTTCTTAGTACCTTCAAGGTCTTTGTCGCCAATATCTTTTGCTTCAATAAATCCAATGGGAATGTCTTTTTTAGTCAAGATGTAGTCAGGTGCTCCGCAACTCTGTCTTTTAGGTTCGTTGGTTGCTCTGATTGTCGGTACTATACTTTCAATTAGTTGCTGCAAGTCTCCACGAAAAGTATGTTCAGTCGCATTTCCTAATTTGTAGCGTATATTTATAATATCTATGTATTCTTCAATTGTCATTTTTCAAAACAGTTTCAAATAACTACAAATGTATAAATTTCTTACGGCGTGTCGGTAAGAAAACAACTCTTTTGCAAATTTTGGTCGTGGGTCGGTTTGAGCGATTTGCAAATGTGTTGTTTTAAGCGTTGGCGATTCATACGCCTTGTTTTTTATTAATTTTTGCAGTAAAATTTCCGAAGATGTTTTCTTTGCTTGTGCCTAACAAGGGGATATAGTATCGTAATTAGTTCGTATTCTCTCTTCGTCAGCAACGACTAATTTTCAGAATGTTAAACCTGAAAAATACATTTACAATGTCCCCTCAATGCTAGTGAAGTTGAAAGGAAGAAGGAGGGTTACATCCTGAACCATCAGGATTCTATTCTTCCCAACCATAAGAAGCTGTATGGGTTTCTTTCCAATGGTTCTGGTTTCGAGCATTACCTGTCGGCATCCTCCGCATGGGGAAACTGGCTCGGCAGTAGGAACTCCTTTATAGCTAGCAGCTATGGCAATGGCAATAACAGGCATTTTTGGAAAAGCCGAGCCTGCGTAAAAAAGGGCAACCCTCTCGGCACAAAGGCCCGAAGGGTAGGCTCCATTCTCCTGGTTACTTCCCAGTATTATCTCACCATTCTCAAGAAGTATGGCAGCTCCAACAGCAAACTTTGAATAGGGTGAGTGGCTTGAACTTATTGCTTCATAGGCCTTTTCAACAAGAAGTTTTAGCTGGGTTGGTAGCTCCTCAGGGCTGGAATACTCGGTATAGCTAAAACTTGAGTCTTTTACATTCTCCATGTAGTCTGATTTTCAACGTAAAATGACAATTCTGCAATTCCAAAGATATGAAATTCCTTGCGAAATACTATATTTGGCAAATTTTTTAGAGATGCAATCAACAATAAAACTATTCATAATTGTAGTCTATTCCCTTTATTCAATTGTTTTATTTGGGCAAGGCAAGTCGAGCCGGGAGGAATATATCCAAAAATACCAGGGTTTGGCCAAATCGCAAATGGAGAAGTACGGCGTACCTGCAAGTATAATACTTGCACAGGGGTTGCTCGAAAGCGGTAACGGAAACAGCACCCTGGCGGTGAAAGCAAACAATCACTTTGGTATAAAATGTCATAGTTCGTGGACAGGGCCTAAGATTTACCACGATGATGATGCTAAGGGAGAATGCTTTAGGAAGTACAAAAGCCCGGAGCGTTCTTTTCAGGATCATTCCGAGTTCCTTCGAGGGTCGAGAAGGTACGCCTTCCTATTCGATTTAGACCCAAGAGATTACAAGGGGTGGGCGCATGGGCTTAGAAGGGCAGGCTACGCAACAGATCCTCAGTACCCCGAAAAACTTATTAGAATCATTGAAGAAAACAAACTTTACCTTCTGGATAAGGGGGTTGAAATAAAACTTGAATCGCCCACCAAAGGAATGGGCGAACTTGTTGACCCAGAGAGTTTTACTGTTGATATCTACAAGCAACGTGAGATTTTCACCCGAAACAGAATAAAATACATAAAGGTGCGTGAGGGCGATACCTACCAGAGTTTAACACGAGAACTAGAACTAATGCCTTGGCAACTAGCTAAGTATAACGAAATTGAGCGTAGCAGTAAGCTGAAAGTTGGCGATGAACTTTATATACAACCCAAAAGGAAGAAGGCAGAGGTTAACCATCCGTTCCATATAGCCGAGGAGGGCGAAACGCTTTACAGCATAGCTCAACTTTACGGTATTAAGCTAAGTTCTCTTTACAAACGTAACCGGATGAACGAGAAGACCGACCTGAAGGAGGGTGATAAGATTTACCTGCGCGGTCGCAAACCCCGTGATTAGTAGAAAAGAGTAAAACTAGCTGAATGTGTATCCTTCAATTCCCCTGAAACCCTGAAGGAAATCCTTAGCTGGCATAGCCCGCTTGCCTGCAAGCTGGATGCTTTCAATGGAAAGCATAGCATCGCTACATGCAACGTGAATAAAGGTTTTACTATCGGTAACAATTGAGCCAACAGGACGATTTGATTTTGAAGAACAAGGCTTACAACTTAAAATCTTAGCGACTATCTCCTGGCCATCGCCCCCTTTCATAATTGTCCAAGCTGCCGGGTAAGGGCTTAAGCCTCTAACAAAATTATGCACCTCTTTAACCGTGGCATTCCAATTAATCCTACAGTTTTCTTTATACAGCTTTGGGGCAACTCTAAGTTCAGAAGATTTTTGCGAATAATTTTCCTGAGGAATGGCATTAATTTTACCTGCTGCCAGCCCTTGAACTGTTCTAACAACCAGCGAAGCACCAATAGCCATAAGCCTATCGTGAAGTTCTCCTGCTGTTTCAAGTGGGGTAATATCTACCCCTTCTGAAAGAAGAATGCTTCCTGTATCTATCTGATGGTCAATCAGAAATGTTGTAACTCCAGTTCTAGCTTCCCCGTTGATTATTGCCCAATTTATGGGTGCTGCCCCCCGATACTGGGGCAAGAGTGACGCATGCAGATTGAAAGTTCCTAATCGAGGAATTGCCCAAACCTCACGAGGAAGCATCCTAAAGGCAACAACTACAATAATATCGGGGTAAATGGCTTTAAGGTTATCAATAAAATCGGTGTCCTTAAGCTTTTCTGGTTGAAACAATTTTATTCCTTTCTCAAGCGCAAACTCTTTTACTGGTGAGCAAGCAAGCTTTTGCCCCCTACCCGCCGGTTTGTCGGGAGTTGTAACAACTGCTTCAATGCAAAACCCGGCATTAACCAGCTCGCGCAATGGTTCAACTGCAAAGGTTGGAGTTCCCATGTAAACAATTCTCGGCTCTTTCAATTTCGACAGATAAAATGGTTAAATATTTTGAAACAACTAGTTAGAGCAGATCCTTGGTTGTGGGGGGTGAAAGTAGAATGAGGTGCCCCATTTTATCGCGTTTTGTTTTCATATAAAACTCATTCTGAGGAGTTGGGCAAATCTCGAGGGGAACATTCTCCACAATTTCAAGGCCATAACCCTCAAGCCCCTTTCTTTTAACCGGATTATTTGTGATTAACCTCATTTTCTTTACACCAAGTTCTCTAAGAATGCTTGCTCCAACGCCATAGTCGCGCTCATCTGGCTCGAAACCAAGTCGAATGTTGGCTTCTACAGTATCAAGCCCCTCCTCTTGAAGCTTGTAGGCATGTATCTTGTTGAATAGTCCAATGCCACGTCCCTCCTGATTCATATACACTAAAACCCCTTTTCCCTCTTTATCAATCATTTCCATAGCTCGTTGGAGCTGCGAACCGCAATCACACCGTAAGGAGTGAAAAATATCACCCGTAACACACGAAGAGTGCACCCTTACAAGAATTGGTTCATCGGGCTCCCAATTACCTTTAATCAAAGCAACATGTTCGGTGTGTTGCGACACCTGCCGAAAGGCAACAATGTCGAAGTTACCGTGAGCAGTAGGAAGGCTAACCCTAACACCTGTTTCAATTAAGCTCTCATATTCAAGTCGGTAGGCAATAAGATCTTGTATGGAAATAAGTTTAAGGTTAAAGCGCTTTGCTATTTCAAAAAGTTCTGGGAGGCGTGCCATGGTGCCATCGTCATTCATGATTTCAACGAGAACGCCACCAGGTTGAAGGCCAGCCAGCCGGGTTAGGTCAACAACTGCCTCGGTATGTCCAGCCCTACGGAGAACCCCTTTCTCCTTCGCCTTCAGAGGAAAAATATGACCAGGGCGAGCCAAATCTTCGGGTTTAATGTTTGGGTCAACAAGCGCCTTTATTGTTTTTGCTCTATCGGAAGCTGAAATACCAGTTGAGCATCCGTGGCCAATCAAATCAACGGTTACGGTGAAGGCTGTCTGGTGCAAGGCTGTATTCTGATTCACCATCATTTCAAGTTCAAGCTCCTTACACCTCTCTTCAGGAAGGGGTACACAGATAAGCCCCCTGCCATGTTTGGCCATGAAGTTTACTATTTCGGGTGTAATAAGCTCAGCAGCAGCCACAAAATCTCCCTCATTCTCTCTATCCTCGTCATCAACTACGATTATTACTTTTCCCTGCTTGATATCTTGAATAGCCTCCTCAATGGTATTCAATCTATTGATTTCGTTGGGTTGGTTGCCAGACATTACTTTCTACTCCTTTCAAATATTTTATTAATCCTACCAGAAGGGCCGCATTCATACTAATGAAGTGTGTTGCAAACCGCAAAGCTAGTAAATGGATATCACTTTTTCTAAGAATTAAATCAATTATTGGCAACGAATAAAATGTCAGCTGAACAATAAAAAGAAAAACAAAAAGCTGGTTTTCTGACAATAAAAATAGGTTTGAAAAAAAAATCGTAATCAAAAAAATTGGGCCAAACCATCGAAGCACCTTATGGGATAAGAAAGAGAAAGCTAGCCCACCTGTTGGCGGCCAAAGCATTCGCCAAAAGGTAAAAAGGTTTTGAAAGTTTCCGGTTGAGATTCTAACTTTTCTACGATATTCCTCAGTAAGGTTGTTGGAAACATCCTCATAAACAACTGCTTCCTTGCAATTGACAGCTTTTTTACCTTCGCGAAGAACCTGCATGTTGATGTAAAAGTCGTCAACCAAACAGTTTGATGGTGGCTTCTTGTAATTTGCCTTTCTCACAGCGTAACACCCTCCGAAAGGGCCAATCATAGAGCCCCAGAGTATAGCCTCACGGTGCTTAATATTCACTTCAAAGGTTATGTAAGTGCTTTCCTGTTTTGAGATTCCCTCGCTGCGAATATTGGTATTAATCATATTGGTGTCAACCAGACCAACAGTATTGTCTTTGAAATACTTCACAAGGTTAAATATCGTATCCTTAGTCATCATAACATTAGCATCGGTAGAAATAATAACTTCGCCCTTAGCTAAATCAACAAGATGATTCATAACACCAATCTTACCCTGTCGCTTGCTGAATTCAATGAATGTGATAGCCGAGTTGGCGGCTTTTGCTTCAGAGACCAGACGATTAGTGGCATCGGATGAGCAATCGGAACCTATAATTAGCTCCAATTTCTCTTTTGGATAGGTAGTGTTAAAAATACTTTCAATTTTCTGAACAATCACCGTCTCCTCGTTATGCGCCGCCATGATAACGCTCACAAAAGGGAGGTTATCGGTAGAGGTATATTCCTCAACAACCAGTTTTTTTTTAAAACTCATTACAAAAAGTATTGCTGGATACAGCAAGTAGGAATGTACGATTAGGAAAACTGAGCTAAGGAAAAGTGCCTCCACAACGATTTATTGTTTGGGCAAAAATAGAAAAAAGAATTGCTATTTCGTAATAGTTTTATAGAAGGTCAACAAGCGTTCAGAAATAATCCGATTATCTAACTTCTCAAAGGCAAATTGTTGAGCATTTTCACCCAACTTCTTGACTCTGTATTCATCCATCAAAAGGCTGATTACGTGGTTAGCAAAATCTTCCGCACTATTACCAATAAGCAGATGTGTTCCATCCTCAGCATCGATACCCTCAACGCCAGTAGAAGTGCTAACAATAGCCTTGCCAAGAGCCATACCCTCCACTATCTTTATCCTCATGCCGCTTCCAGAAAGCAGGGGTACAACCATAACTCCTTTTGATGAAATAAAATCTTTTGAATCGGGAACCTCTCCACAAAAAACAACTCCATTGATACTTGAAAGCTTTCTTACAAAATCCTGTGAGGCGTTTCGCCCTGCAATGTAAAAATGAGCAGTAGGTATTTTTTCCTTTACAATAGGCCAACATTTATTCAAAAACCAATTCAATCCTTCGATATTTGGAAACCAGTCGAGCCCACCAATGTGAAAAACTGACTGATTTTCAACATTTATTTCTTCTTTACTCCGATTGTCGAAGTAAAAACCCGTTTGGGAAACATGAACCACCCCTTTGAAACCAAGCTCCGAAAGAATTCTACCATCGCGCTGGGTAATAGGTACAAGATAACTCACATTTGACAATGCGTTCATCTCCATCTTTCTAATTCTATGCGACAAATGCCTGAAGTAAGTTTTTTTGAATAGATTAGACTCATTATCAGAGCTTCTTTGCCAAATCTCATGCTCCACATTGTGCGATCGAAGAACTATTGGAACGTTAGTAACCTTTCGAATCAAGCTTAAGTAGGGTGTGAGGTAAAGCCCCTCAAGCTGGATTAAATCAAAACTCTCTGAAGCCAGAATTTCACTCAGTCTTAAGGAGAATGGTAATGATACGAACCTTTCTGCATTGTAGGGTAGCTTGGAGAACAGCAGGTTCTTGATTGCTCTATGAAGGGATATTTTGGTGTCAACAAAAACAGTTTCAACTGAAAATGAACGAAGTATATCGTTGGGAATTTGGCTTGATTGAGTTGGATGCTTGTGTGTTGACATGGCTAGCAAATACAACTTAGCACCAAGCCCACTTAGCCCTAGACACATATTGAGTGTTGCAATCGCTCCCCCATCGGTTGGTGGATATGGAACCTTATTTGCTAGGACCAGAATTTTCATGTTTCGAAGTGGTTAAAAAACATCCATCAAAAAGACTTTCTTCTTCTCCAGTTCAAATAAAAAGCTTTTGCGCCCCTTTTAAAGGAAAGGAATCGCTTAACTGCTAAAATGTAGAAATCGGCATTCATAATAACCGAGTCGGTTGTAGCCTTGTACGACAGAAAAACTCCCAAAGGAAGCAGTATGATTGATGAAACCCACATGCCGAGGTTAGGATTCCAAACCAGCTCTCTCACAAACTTTTCGCCTGTTAGGGCAATAATATAGTAGAACACAAAAAAAAGTATCGAGACAACAACAGGCATTCCTAGTCCTCCCTTGCGGATGATTGCGCCTAAAGGGGCGCCAATGAAAAAAAACACCAAGCAGGCAAACGAAAGAGCATACTTCCTGTGCCATTCAATTTGGTGCCGGGCTCGAAACTTGCCTCGATTATACAACTCTGAGTCGATTGAACTAATGTAGTTTTTGGCAGCTCGTGCGCTTGAGAGTGCTCTGCTCACTGTGCTATGTTTCACATCGAGGGGGAGCTTGCTGTAAACCGAGTCAACCCTCAGAAAGTGGGTAACATTTGCAGTACTATCGCGATTATACGCCCAAGGACTTTTAATGATTGTTGAAGTGAAAATATTATTTATCAAACTTTTAACCCGCTCTTCAATCTCTCTCCCCAAAGAATCGCTTACGCTACTTAGTTGGCCTAAGTTTAGAGAAAGGTAACTTTTCCTAAAGAGGTCTTCGTTTGATCGCTGCATCTCAAATCCCTTCAACTCGAGCAGGATAACCTGCTCCTCGAATTTATTGCGTCGGGCAGGGAATTTCTGCTGGTTCGATCTTCTTACCGAACGGTTTTCGAGCATTTCCTGGTAGGTGTATCCATTGTATAGGTTAACCACCATATACTTCTCATCGTTAGTTACGTTCATGTACCCCGAATCGGCTACTGTTACCACCAAATTACCCTCCTTGGAACGATGATCGTAAATTATAATATTCCGCATGAGGTTTGTACGAGGGTCCTTGCTAGCTATCTTAATTCTATAATCGTCAATATCATTATTGAATACCCCCACTTTAATCTGTAGTTCAGGGCGTTGCTGTCGTACATCCCAAAGCAAAGTGCTAATCTTGAGGTTTGAGTAGGGAACTACTGTATTTGAGAAAACAAATCCCCCAACGGTAATTAATGCGGTCATAAACAGAAGGGGTTGCATAATCCGAGGAAGCGATATCCCAGCCGATTTCATGGCAAGCAACTCGTTATTCTCGCCAAGGTTTCCAAGGGTCATAAGCGATGCAAGCAGAGTGGAAAGAGGTATTGCCAGAGGAACCAATCCGGCTGAAGCGTAAACTAGAAGTTCCATGATAATATCAACGCTAAGACCTTTCCCTACCAGCTCATCGATATACTTCCAAAGGAACTGCATAAGGAGTATGAACATGACTATCAGGAAAGTCATGAACAGGGGCCCTATGTACGATTTAAGGATAAACCAATGTAACTTTTTCAAATGAATTCCCATGAAGATGTTGGCACAAAAATAGCAAAATCCATGCTCTATGCATTAAACGCAACTAATAAATGGCAAATAACCTTTTCTGGTTTAAAAAGCAAACGTATAACATAAGAGGAACTTATGTGTGAAGGTATGTTTTTATTGTTTCGACCGGTTGTTAGCAAAAAAAATATATTGCATTATAAAGAGTCTTCTTTCCTTGCACAGTAAACTGCATGGTATTCAAAGAATAATCTTAGTATTGGCCGAAAGCCTTTAATATACTCCCACCAATTTCTCCAAATCTTTTGTTTTATTTTTGAGACAACTCTAAAACCAGCCCTCTTAAGCAATAGTTGCATTCGATATTCATCAATTTCATGGAAATGCCCTTTACACCACAATAATTTTCCTCTTTCTGGAAGTAAAATATACAACAAACCATCTGGCTTCAAAACTTCTCTAATTCTAAAAAGAGTATAAAGTGGATTAAACTGATGTTCTATTGTATGTGAATAAATAACTACATCATACTGTTTGTCGGGTATTTGGAAATCGAGGTCTAAATCGCCATTTGTATTGTCTATTAATACATTATAGGATTTTTCTAAAAGATTTGTAAGGGGGTTTCTTTCCCCAATATCAAGAATATTCTGTTTGTTATTTAATTTGCCTGCAAAATAAGACAGAGTCTTATTTAAATGGCTTTTAAATTGTTTAATACGTGTAAAATCGTGAGTATTCTTTGCAAGTTCGTTCAACATAATTAATCGATTTATAGAGAATATTTTATCTGTACATTAAATGCTGGGGGCAAAACTAATATGTTTTTGCTGCAAAACAGTTTAAATGTGCGGTGTTGCAACAAAAAGAAGTTGAATTTACAAGAATTATCTTTTTAGAATCCTTTTTTATGATGAAAATAATCGTTGCTTATATTACCGACAAAAAAAATTACACCCCAAGATTGCGTTTAAGTTCAGCTATTTGGTGGTTCCAAAGGGATATTGAATCTTCGGTGTTATCGTCGGAGATAAATTCAGTAACGTGAAGCGCAACTCCTCCAGTAAGCTCATCGGGATCAATCCTGAACTCAAAAAAGGCATCATCCAGAGGGAAACCATCCTCAAGCCAACGAAATCGAATCATTCGATTCTCTTTAACCTTCATAAGCTCAGCTTGGCTTTCGGTTTTATTCCAAATGAATGTGAAAATGTTCCCTTCGAGGTTAACATCATCGGCAAACCATTCCGAAAGACCAGCAGGGGTGCTTAATCGGTTAAAAAGGATGGAGGGCGAGGTATTAAAAGTGTACTCTAGGTCAATCCTGTTAGATCCATTTTCAGTATTTACTTCAATGGTATTGGTCTCTACTTGTCTTTCTCTTGACATAACCTTAAATGTTTGTTTTATGCTAAATTATAAAATTTTTATCTATATATACAACATAAATGCCAAGTTTTTTTCAACAATAAAACTCAAATATTGACATAATTATGAAAAATGATTGTAGTTGCTGAATA
>CAYZSD010000068.1:0-16666 GCA_964481075.1 uncultured Rikenellaceae bacterium
TGACCCCCGAGACCCACACCGTCACGATAACCGTGGTGGACGAGAACGGAGAACCCATCGAGGGGGCAACCGTTACCATCAATGGCGAGGAATACGTTACCGATGAGAATGGTCAGGTTACGGTGGTGCTCCCCGATGGCGAGTACGACTACACCGTGACCGCCGATAGCTACGAGGATTTCTCAGGAACAATAATCGTGGACGGTGAGGATCTGGATATAACGATAATATTAATCACAACCGTTGTTTCAACTGATATCTCCGTTTCCAAATCAATAGATAATCCCATTCCATTAGTTGGTGATACCGTAGTATTCACAATAACAGCTATCAACATTGGGCCAAACGATGCAACGGGTGTAATTGTTACTGATGAACTTCCAACGGGATATAGCTTTATAAGTGCTATCACTTCAACTGGAATATGGAAAAATCCACATTGGATTATTGGTAACTTGGCTGTTGGAGAACTTGCAACGCTTGAAATTACTGCAACCGTAAATCAATTTGGCTATTACCTAAATATTGCCACAATTACCAGCAATCAGGAGGAAACCAATGGCGATGACAATCAAAGTGAAGTTACCCTTGAAAATCTTGCTGACCTAAGCATTTCAAAATCAGTCAATAATTCCGCTCCAAATGTTGGAGAACAGGTTATATTCACCATTACAGTTACTAACAATGGTCTTGCAAATGCTACTGGAGTTATTGTAACCGATGAATTACCATCGGGTTATACCTTGGTTAGCGCAGTACCATCCATTGGTAGTTGGTCTGATCCGAACTGGGTAATTGGAAATCTTGCTTACGGTTCTAGTGCTACGCTGATAATTGCAGCAATAGTAAATTCTGAAGGCGATTACAATAATACAGCATCCATTTTGAGTGGGCAGGGCGATGATAGCGAGGACAATAATACAGATGAGGTTATCGTAACCCCAGGCTCAACATCCAACCTGAGCATTAGCAAGACTGTTGATAATCCCGCTGCCAATGTTGGAGAGGATGTGGTGTTCTCAATAACTGTTACAAACCATGGTCCAAGCCATGCCACAGGTGTTGTGGTAACCGATGAGATACCCGATGGATACACATTCGTAAGCGCAACATCAACGGTAGGTACTTGGGATGCCCCAACCTGGATTATTGGTAATATGTTAAATGGTGCAGTAGAAACGCTATCGATTATCGCAACCGTAAATCCAGAAGGTGATTACACCAACGCTGCATCTGTTTCAAGCGACCAAATTGATCCAGATGAGGATGATAATTCTGATAGCGTAACCATTTACCCAGGTATCATTACTAATCTGGAAATATCAAAAACTGTTGATAATCCTAACCCGCTAGTAGGTGAGGTGATAGTCTTTACCCTTCAGGTTACAAATCATGGACCAAGCGATGCAACCGGCGTTGAGGTAGTTGACCAAATTCCTTCGGGATATACCTATTTATCAGATAATAGCGAGGGTGATTATGACCCACAAACCGGAATCTGGAGCATTGGCGATCTCGCAAGCGACGAGACAGCAGAACTAGAGATTGTTGTAACCGTTAATCCTTGGGGCGATTACCTAAATATTGCCAGCGTTACGGGCGATCAGTATGACCCAGATGGTGATAGTGATACGTCAACTGCAACTCTCGATAACCTTGTGGATTTAAGTATCAGCAAAACTGTCGATTATCCTTCGGCCGAGGTGGGCGATACCATAGTATTTACCATTACCATAACAAATACTGGATTAAATGATGCTCATGATGTAGTGGTAACAGATGCACTTACAGATGGGTTCACTTATGTAAGCGCCGAGGTTTCCCAAGGAATTTGGGATGCACCCCACTGGATTATCGACACGTTATCAGTCGGAAGTACAGAAACGCTTGAAATAGTTGCTGTTGTAAATGCTGAAGGCGATTACACAAACGTTGCTATCATTCAAGGTAGTCAGGGTGATACCGATGGCACAAACAATCATGGTACAGTAACCATATATCCGGGTGTAATCACCGATCTTAGCATCTCCAAAACCGTGGACAACGAAAATCCAATGGTTGACGAAACTGTAACATTCACAATTCTTGTTACCAACCTTGGGCCTGGTGATGCGGAAGGTGTTATTGTTACTGACGAACTGCCATCAGGATTCACATTTGTGAGCGCAATCCCCTCAGTAGGAACTTGGAATGCACCTTATTGGCACATCGGTAGCCTAATTAGCGGAGCTACAGTTACATTGCAAATGGTTACAACGGTTAATGCAGAGGGTTTGCATACTAATACTGCTAGCATCTCCGGAGCCCAGCATGATCCCGATAGCGAAAACAATACCAGTAGCGTAACGGTTACTTTAAATGTTGACGTAAACCTTTCCATAACCAAATCGGTTGATAACGATGAGCCAGTTGTTGGAACAAACGTGGTATTCACCATCGCTGTAACCAACAGCAGCATAATAAATGCAACTGGTGTTATCGTAACCGATAATCTACCATCTGGTTATGAATATGTTAGCAGTACAGTTTCCAAGGGGGTTGATAACATTTCGATTAATGGTACATGGTTAGTAGGCGAATTATCACCCGATGAGACAGCCACCCTAACGATTACTGCAACCGTTCTTACTTCTGGTAATTACAACAATACCGCATCGGTACTTGCCGATCAGCAGGGTTCTGCCAATGAGGATATGGTTATCGTTTCGCCCATTTTCTATCCTATTGCCAATCCCGATTACCTGATGGTTGCATGGAAGGGATCAATAACCTATGATGTAACAGCAAATGACTGGGATCCAGGAAGCAATCTGAACTACTCATCGGTTATCATTACAGAGATGCCAAGGAGTGGAGCTACGGCTGAGGCCAATATCGATGGCACTATAACCATCAGTTACGGCCAATTGCCAGAATTTACAGGTTTAGACCAGTTAATTTACCAAATATCCAATTTCTCTGGACTTGCCGACACTGCTATGGTTTACATAGTTGTAAATGTTGAAAATGTAGTTGTACCCAACACCTTCTCTCCAAACGATGACAATATCAACGACTTCTTTGTAATACCTGGTATTGAGCAGTATCCTGGAAACGAGCTAATTGTGTATAACCGCTGGGGGAATATTGTCTTCCGTAAAACAAATTATGATAATACCTGGTCGGGAAAAGCTCAGAATTCCAATGAATCTTTACCTGTAGGTACTTACTTCTATACCCTTAGCCTAGGCAAGAACCTACCCACGCT
Organism: uncultured Rikenellaceae bacterium; assembly: GCA_964481075.1. Taxonomy (GTDB): domain Bacteria; phylum Bacteroidota; class Bacteroidia; order Bacteroidales; family Tenuifilaceae; genus MWFE01. The sequence goes on from CAYZSD010000068.1 coordinate 3,248, forward strand.
AAGAGGTTACATCTACTTGACAAAATAAAACATATAGCTATGAATACACTTAATTTTAGAATTTGTAAGTTGACCTTCGTTTTGATGGTGGTAGCCCTTTCGTCAGCACTTCAAGCGCAGCAGGATCCAGGGTTCTCGCAGTATATGTATAATACCTTATCGGTAAACTCAGCATACGCTGGAACGCAGGAAGCAATCAACATTATCTTGCTTTCCCGCCACCAGTGGGTTGGCTTCGAGGGTGCTCCTCAAACGCAAACTTTTACTGTACATAGCCCAGTAGATAAGAAGTATGTTGGGTTAGGCTTTTCCTATGTCCGCGATCAGATTGGACCACTAAATATCGATAATATTTACATCGACTACTCCTTCAAACTCAGGGTTCACCCTGGTGGAACGCTATCAATGGGCCTAAAAACAGGTATCGACATGCGTAAGAACAGCCTCACTGAACTTGCACCTCTTTCCAGCGATCCAGCCTACTACGCCGATGTGGTTAGCAAGATTTCTCCAAACTTCGGAATAGGATTGTACTACTATACAAGGAATTACTACGCTGGTGTTTCCGTTCCAAAAATTCGAAACACCAACCTCAACGAGGACAATCTAGAACATCTTGGACAGGAAACACTCGAGAGGCATTACTTCATCATTGGGGGATATGTTTGGGATATTAATTCTCAGTGGAAGTTTAAACCCTCCTTCTTCGCCAAGTATGTTAACGAAACACCCCTGTCATTAGATATTAATGCTAGTGTGATGTACAATGAGAGAATAGTTTCTGGGCTTTCGCATCGTTTTGGCGACTCATTTGGTGCGATGATACAGGTTCGTGTTTACGATTATCTCTGGTTAGGATATGCATACGATTTTACCATCACACCCCTACGCCATCATAACAGGGGAACGCATGAGGTGATGGCTCTATTCGATTTCTTCACTCCCAAAAAGGAGGTGGTTAAATCACCTCGTTTCTTTTAGTAATCTCAATATTTGAAGCCATGAAACAGCTTGCGTTCATATTAATAATCTCGTTTTTGTACAATCTCCCTTTCTATCAAAACTTGATGATAAATAGGGCAGATGAAAGATACGAAAAGGAGTTCTTTGCCGATGCTATTAGCATTTACCAAAAAGTTGCGCAATACAATGACTCAAACTTGCATGTGATTTCAAAACTTGCTGATAGCTATCGGATGGTCAACGATTTTGAGAATGCTGAACGTTGGTACGCTCGTGCGGTATCTTTCGATAATACCGATCCTATCATGTTCTTTTACTACGCCGAGATGCTCAAGGTAAACCAGAAGTACGACGAGGCCATTAAGTGGATGGAAAAATATCATGCAGAACGAACCGATGATATCAGAGCACTAAGGCATGTCGAGAATCGAAACTATGTCGAGATGCTTAAACTCGATTCTTTAAGTATCGAACTTAAGTACCTTGCTCTCAATTCCAACAACTCCGATTTTGGCGTATCGTTCATAAACGAGAATCAGGTGCTTTTCGCCTCAACCCGAAAGGGTGCAAAGTTTTTGGACAGGAAGAATAAAAGGGACTACACCCCCTTCCTCGATATCTTTACAGCTGATGTTGAGGATTGGGAACTAGTGAATATTCGCCCTTACTCAGAGGAACTAAGTACAAATCTTCACGATGGCCCCGCAGTGTTAACCAAAGATGGAAAGGAAATATTCTTTACCCGAAATGTTTACCTCAAACGTTCAAGGTACGAAGAAAGGATTAACCGCTTGATGATTTACAGTGCAATCTTCGATGGTGAAAAGTGGACAGATATTGAGCCACTTCCCTTTAATAGCGAGAATTATTCCTGCGGTCATCCTGTGTTATCGCCCGATGGACAGAAACTTTACTTTTCATCCGATATGCCCGGAGGGTTTGGTAAAACAGACATTTGGGTTGTTGAGAGGATTGGAAGTGATTGGAGTGACCCAAAAAATCTTGGAAAGAATATCAATACTCCCGGAAGGGAGATGTTCCCTTACGTTCATGCCGATGGTACGCTTTACTTCTCCTCCGATGGGTATGCTACCCTAGGTGGACTGGATATTCTAGCGGCACGTTCAACACCTTCAGGGTACGAGAACCCATTCAACCTTGGCTATCCAATAAATAGCCCTGCCGATGATTTTGCCTTTGTGCTTAGCAGCGATGGTTTCAACGGATACCTCTCATCGAACCGCAAAACCAGCTCTAACGATGACATCTACAAGTTCTCCATCAGGCCTAAGCCCCCAATTGCAGTAACAGACTATATAGAAACAGACCGATATGTGGAAAAGGTATCCATCCTTCCCCTAAAAAACGATGTCCTTGGCGATGGGAAAGTGATTGGAATATCAAACTTCTCAAAATCCTCAGTCAAAGGGGGTTCTGTTAGCTTCAATCCGAAGAAGCAGGAACTGGTTTACTCCCCTCCAAGTTCCAATTTCTTTGGATTCGATACTATTCATTATACCGTTTGCGATACCTTTTCCTTATATCAAGGTTGCAGCCAAGGACTAATTGCTGTAAACGTTAAGAATGTGTACTACGGCTTAAAGGGATTGGTGGTTGAGAAGGGTTCAAACACTCCCGTTTCTGGAGTTGATGTAACACTGCTTGACGAAAATATGCAAACCATAACCCATATCTCAACCGGTGAAACAGGCGATTTCTTGCTTGACCTTCTGAAAAACAAGTTTTTTTACGTTAGGTTGGTGAAGGAGGGATTCCTAACAAAAAATCTACACATCTCTACCATAAACATCGCACCAGGAGTACAAGATATTTTAGAAAAAATTGAGATAGAGCAGATTAAGGCTGGTATATCTTTCTCACTATTGATACTTTTCGATACTGGTAAATGGAATATCCGTCCCGATGCAGCCAAGGAACTCGATGAGAAAGCATTAACATTCCTCAATGACAATCCCAACGTAAAAATTGAGCTTAGTGCTCATACCGATAGCAGGGGCAGCGCACAAAGTAACATACGCTTGTCACAGCAGAGAGCCCAGTCGGCTGTTAATTACCTTATCAGCAAAGGTATTGATCCCAGCAGAATGGTGGCCAAGGGTTATGGGCAGGAAAAACTGCTAAATCATTGTAAACCTGGCGTTAAATGTTCCGAGGAGGAACATCAAGAAAACAGAAGGGTGGAGGTTACAATCTTGTCGTTCTAAAATCATGGCAAAAAAACAAACCTATCAACATCACTATCTGTCACTTAAACTACATTGTAGATAAAATGTAGGGGTAGTTAAGCCATAAATAATGCTCTTTTTATTAGGTAATCGATTAGCATACGGTGTATATTTAGTAATTAATTTTGGCTATCGATTACCTAATAAAACTGGCACAATGGCACAGGAAAATGAAACGAAAGGAACACTAACCCTTTCTCGGTTCTGTCAGGAGCCAAAAAATTTCCTTCTCACACTTAACAGAAGGGCAATTCATACACCATTCTACCTAAGCGTTGACAACTCTTTACTTGTTGGCACCTCCAAGGTTCAGGACATCATCCGACTGAAAGGTGAACCCAACGCAATTGTAACCAACGAGAAAGACATCAATATTCAAGTATTTGTTTATCATGAAAAGGTGTTGGGTATTAATCGCATAGCCGAGCTTCATTTTCACAATGGAACGTTAATCTTCTATAGCTATGTATTTCCAATCGGATACTGTTGTAGCGGTGAAGGTATGGACCTGATTGACACCTTCTGCATGAAACATAGTATTCCTGCTGGCGACTCAATCTCCGATGTAATGATTGTTGACCCCAAGGGTAACTGCATCATGCTTGACGTTCATAACAACACTTTCTCTTACAACTACTTCTCTATTCGAAGCCCCCATTTTAACGCTCTGCTCGAAACTTTTGCAAATGAATCGAAGAACGCAAAAGAGTATGTTTAATTAGCCTTTCTCCTTAGCACTACTATTTCGCCTAATAATTTGCCCCTCATTTATTGAAACATTTTTTCCGTTTTCTAAGGCAATTATTCCCTTTGATATTACCAATTCGGCAAAACCTACTGTGCGAACACCCTCATAGATACTTATATCGGATAAGGAATGATGAGTCTTTCTTGATATAATCCCTTCTGTTAAAGGATTCCATAAAACGATATCAGCGTCTGCTCCAACCACAAACTCCCCCTTAAGTGAAGACATACCAAAAATCTTTGCTGGTTGTGAAGATATCAGGTTCATCAATTGGGTCATAGTTATTCTGTTTGCTAATACCCCATAAGTATAAAGTAGCGACAGCCTATGCTCTACCCCTCCTGCCCCATTGGGTATCTGTCTGAAATCATTGATACCTTTCTCCTTCTGAGCCAGTGAAAAAGGACAATGATCTGTTCCTATCGTCTGAATTGTCCCCTCTCCTAACCCATTCCAAAGGGCTTCCTGATCCTCAATCTTCCTCAAAGGAGGACTTATTACAAAAGGAGCAGACTCGAAGAAAGGTTTTTGGTAATACGAATCATCGAGCAGCAGATACTGTGGACACGTTTCGGCATAAACAACTTGCCCTCTTTCCCTTGCTTTTCGAATATGATCCAACGATTCTTTGGTCGAAACATGCACAATGTAAAGAGGACAACTTGCTTTTTCGGCTAGCTGAATTACACGACACACTGCTTCGCTCTCTGTATATGGAGGACGTGAAAAGCAATGATATAGTGGCTCAACCTTCCCCTCATTATAGAAACTATTTCTTAGCTGTTCAATTTCATCGCCCAGCTCAGCATGAACCGTAACAATTCCGCCATGCTTACCAACTGCTTTCAACACTTTTTGTAAAACCTCTTCATCAATTCCCACCGAATTCTTATACGCCATGTAAACCTTAAAAGAGGTAAACCCTCTGCGAATGCACTCAATGATCTCCTCTTCTGTGGACTCCCTCCATTCAACTGGACTTATATGAAATGAATAGTCAATAAGCGAGCCCTTTGCTTCCTCCATTCTAACATCAAGAGCATCTACAAGCGATTGCCCTCTGTTGGGGGTAACAAAATCGATAAATGTTGTTGTACCTCCATACAACGCCGCCAATGAACCCGACCTAAAGTCATCGGACGAATACCCCGCAGGGGTGGGTAAGTGCATGTGAACGTGCGGGTCAATGCCACCGGGAAAGGCTAACATGCTTGTAGCATCTATTGTCTTAAGGATGACACATCGGTCGCTCGACCTCGAAGCCTTGAAGCTCATTACTTCACTATGTTCAGGGCAGGGGTTGAGGTCTTTATCGATGGCAATAATCTTGCCATCAGCAATAAGTATATCTGCCTGGAATGTGCTTGATGAGGTAACTATGGTTGGGTTTTTGATGAGTAGCTGCATGAGATTACAATTTGAAAAAAGCATGTGCTTTTAAAATAATAATGTCATGTCGAACAGAGTGAGACATCTTTTTCATAAAGAGAATAATACGTTTCATCCTATTCAATATTCTTCTCTAACAGCCCTTCACTATTCTCAACAAATCCCAGCTTTTTAAGGTACTTCTCATGTTTGATGCTCGACTTACAGGCAACAACCTTCGAGAAGCCAGCCTCAACAAACCTGGGGCTAAGGTTATAGTAAACAAAACGGCCATTCTTAAAATCTCTGAACTCAGGCACAACGTAATCAAGACCCACCTTTAGAGTATTCTCGGGCTCCCTATGAGCCAGAAAAACACCAGCAACCGCCATGTTTCTTAGGATAAGGAAGCTAACAGTATTTACTTCGGGTTTATAGCTAAAACCTGGGAAAAACTTCTGAATTTCACTGTCGTGAAAGGAAAGAAATCGAAGAAGGTAACGGTTATCGTTTCTTACCTCAAGAATTTCGAAGACATCCTTACGCGCAAAAATCCCCCATAGGTAGTATATATCAACAGCAACGATAAAGCTATTGAGAACCCCAACGGGTAATGCTCCAATCATAAATCCGTAGGTTGCAAACAATGTTGCCCCCGCAAGGTTTATCAATCTAAACTTCACTATCGAACTCATTGCCATAGATATGGCAATGGTTATAGAAGCTACATAGCCAATTAGTTCTAATATGCTTTGGTTCATACAGATATAGTTATACAAAAAATACTCAATTAACTACAAAAATAATACTTCATTTAAAATTTGACTAAAAAAAAAAGGAGAGACCTTTCAGCCCCTCCTTTTGATATGGCATTAAAGTTTAATTCTTTGTTAGAACGGTTGTAAAGTTACCTGCAGTACCACCTCCGTCTGAATAGTAAACTGTATAGGATAAGGTTATTGTTCCTGCTACCTCATCGTACAATCCGCTACCTTGAATTCTGTACCTATCGGGGTAATCGGTATCACCAATCCATTGATTGTTAATTGCAATAACGCCACCGCAACTAAATACCAAAATGCAAGAACCATCACCACTTGTCCAATTTTCTCCCCAACTGAAATTAACAAAACCAGCTAATCCTTTTATTCTAAGCTCATTAAGCTTTCCAGTTGTTGTTGCATAAAGAATTGGATCGTTTGCGCTAGATGTTCCCGACCATTCTCCAGCTAAAAGGTTCATGTCATAAGGACAAAAAGGAGTCAGAACAATTGTACGTGAGAAAGGTTCGCTTGCTTTACCTCCTGCAGTTGTTTCAGTCACTGTAATTATTGCAGCTGTGGTATCTGATGATTGATTAAAAGTAATGTACGCTATACTAGGATACTCTTCATCAAGAACAACCGTTCCACCGTGCCCGGTTACAACCCAGTTAAATGAAGAACCTCCACGATGTGTAACACGATAAGTATATGGAAATTCAGAGATTCCATGAGCAGCTACTTCACCTGGTCCTGTTATTGCAAATATAGCAGGTTCAATGCTATTGTAGTCATAGTCATCCTTCTCCTTACAGGAGAAAAAGGTGACCATAAGGCCCAGGAATAAAACACCTAGTAATAATATGGATTTAACTTTCATAGCTTTATTTTTTAAGTTAAAGTTTGATAATGAATTAAAAATGGTAGAATGGTTTAATCCAATCGCCACCGCTCGACGTTCCTGGGTCAGCATAATTATCATATCCACCAAATGTATATTCCTCCATACCTAGGGTTTCAAGCTCTTTTCCTGGCACAGGGTAATGCAATGGGCTACCTTGTTGGAGCATATCCCTACGGCGCATATCGCAGAAAGACATAAGGTATCCGTTGTGGAATAGCTCAACATCGCGCTCATAGAATATTGCATTCAGAACTGCATTTGCATCAACAGCAACATCGGCTAAACCTCCCCTTGATTTCCTTGGGTTTGCTGGGTTATTAAGAATTGCAGCAGCTCCAGCTAAATCGTTTGTACGGGCAAGAGCCTCGGCTTTCATAAGCTGGTTGTCATATACCCTTAGCTCCCTCATCCTACCGCGTGACTCTCCTGGTCCAGCATCTGGATGATCAGATGGGAAATCGTAACGCAATATGCGGTAGTGCGAGAAGTGCCATCCTCCCCTTTCAGGGCGAAAATCGTTTGCAGGCAGGAATCCAAAGTCAGAGAGGAGGCGTGCGTCATTTGACTGAGCTTGTCCTGCAGGGCTTGTTCCATGTGGGTTTGGTGCACCAAGAGTTGCTAAGCCACTAGCATCGGTTGGGTAACGAACTGGATATGCTGGGTCAAGTAGGTTAACAATCCTGCAATCAACCCTACCCCAACCTGGCTGGCGCAGATACTTAATGTTCAAATCCCACCATGTACCACCGTCCCAAGGAAGTCCTTGTCCTTCAGGGGCAAAATCCTGGGTTAAACCATTATTAGTAAAGGTTATTACATCGTTCCAGCCAAACCTTGTGGTCCAGCTCATGTTATCGTTTTCAGCTTTTGTTCTTGCTCCAAGCACAAGGAAACGGGCTGCGTAGGAATAAGCTAACTCCTTCATAAAGGTTTGGTCAACCACAATTCCATTTATCGCAGCAGTACTCCAACTCATTGTATTTGCCTCAAAAATTGCTGCTGCTGCTAGTAAATCATCAATAGCAGCTTCAATAACTTGTGGGTAGGGAGTAAACTCAAGGTTAGCCAAATCGCTTGTATGTAAGGGAATCTGAGCTTGATCGAAGGTTATACCAAGATGTCCTAAACTTAAACCACGAAGAAGAAGCGAGGTTCCATATACAAGATTATTGTCTGCACCACCATTACCAATCATCATACCGCCATCAATAAGAATAAGGGCATCGTTAACAGTAGAAATAACAGCGTACAATGGATACCAAATGTCCTCTGTCATATCGGCATCAACATAGGAAGGGCTATTATCCCAAGCTACTCTGGGTTCCCATGACTGCATACGCCATGCAAAGTTACCCCAGCTAACTGTGGTTTGGTCAGCAGTAACCTGAGCAGTCATTGCAATATTGTACTGCTTTATAGCCTGCCAGAAAGAGACAAAAGAGGATTCTACAACGTTTTTCACATCATCGGGCGATGAAAGAACGTCCACCATGCTTGGTTGATTCAGGTTCTCAACCTCAAGCTTTTCGCAACCTGTATGCAGCAGGAAGGCTGCAACCATTGCTACTAGACCTATTTTATTTAAGATTCTTTTCATTTTCAAGATATTTTAAGTTCATCCAAAATTAGAAAGTGAGCTCGAGTGAGAAAGTGAATGTACGGAAGTTGGGGTAGTTGAACATGTCGATATAGAAGTTCGTTGAGTTCGACTCCTCATAGTCAACCTGAGAAACTTCTGGATCCCAACCCGAGTATTTTGTGAAAGTTAATAAGTTTCTACCAATCACACCAAACTTAACACCTTGAAGGAAGTTAATACCTACACTACTTAATGCTTCCTTGCGGAAGGAGTAGTAAACAGATAGTTCACGAAGTTTGAGGTATGTGCCATCCTCTACAAAATGCGAGTTTGGATCGTTCACACGGTAAAGTATCTGGTAGTATTGGTTGGCTTTCTTTTGGTTTGGCTCCTTGTCTGCCTGATCGAAATCACCATGGCGAGCATCGCGATATAACCATTGTTTGGTTTGGTTGTAAACATCTCCGCCCTTCTTGTAGTGCATCAATAGGTTAATCTGGAAACCTTTGTATGTGAATGAATTTAGCCATGAAAGGTTAAAGTCAGGGTTCATATCAGCAATCTGTACGAAAGCTTCCTTGCCATTCTCATCTACCAGCCTAATAGGAGCCTCATTAACAGTACCCTCAGTTCCTTTGCGAATTACATAACCATCGCTATTAACAACATAGTCATCAATGGTCATACCTTCTGGAAGCTGATCCTTCATCTGATCAAGGGTTTTTACCCAATCGCCACCATACATAATTCCATAGGGTTCTCCTTCACGTACATAGAAAACTTCCAAGGCGTTAATGGTTGGACCTACCCTGAAAGAAGGTGCATCCAAACGGGTAACCTCTTGGGTAATCTTATCGAAGTTGAAGTTCATCTTCCAATTAAAATCTTTCTTCTTAATTGGGGTTACACCGAGGGTAAACTCAAAGGCTTTTGCTGAAATATCGGCAGCATTTTGCCATTGGTAACGGAATCCAGTTGCAGCAGGAAGAGGTACATTAAGGAATGCTCCTTCTGTAACAATGTTAGCATACGTTGTTTCAAACTCAAACATCTTTAGGAACTCAATATTCAAACCAACCTCAAGCTCTTTTGTTTGGCTGGGTTTCAAGTCATTATTACCAATGGTGAGTTTCTCAACGTTTCCTTGGCTAACATTATAGGTTTCGTACTGATAATGGAACTGTGGGCGCTGTCCGGATGTTCCATAAGCTGCACGGATTTTCAACTCATCTATGCCAGGAATTTCAATATCTTGTGATATACGATAAGCAGCAGATACCCTATAGTAAGGATTCCAACGATTGTTCTCACCGAATAGCGATGAACCGTCGTAGCGGAACAACACTGAGAAGATGTAACGATCCTTGTAGTCACCATCGAAAATTGCAAAGAAGTTGCGAGCTTTGGTCTCCTCAACAAATGACGATACGGTTTTGTCACCAGTAATCGCATCAAGTGTGGTTATCCTTGAAACAGCCAAGTCAGATGCATTCACTGAGAAAAACTTCTCCTCGAAGCCTTCAAACATGTAGCTAATTTTTCCCCTTGTGGTTAAATCACCAAAAGCCCTGTTTAGGTTTGCTGTGAAGCTATAATTCTGGCTTAGAGTTTCTCTGGCTGACTTATAAATACCACCATCGGTAATCTGCTGTGAGGTCAAGAAACCTTTGGGCCTATATCTTTCGTTTAGGGTATTGCTTCTCTCCAAGCTATACTGCGCATTGAAAACTAACCAATCGGTAGCATAGTAATTCCCTTGGAAGTTTTGCATTACAGTCTTTCTCTCGAGATTTCTTTGCTGATAATGAAGAGCATGGAGCGGGTTTCCATTATCTTTCTGCCATGGATTTGGATGGATGAAGTAGTCTTGTAAAAGATATCCCTCTGGTGCTTTGGCTTCCAGGTCGGTATCGGGATCGAAGAAAAGCATATCAAAGAATGCTGATCCCTGTCCACCTCCCCAACCATCGGTAAAACGACCATCGGCAACGTCAATCTTATTCTGAGCAACAAACGATGATGAAGATAGAGAGAACTTGTCGGTAAACCAGTGGTCAGCGTTCAAACGGAAGTTCTGCCTTGCAGAACCATTTGTATTCCACACAATACCTGAGTTGTAGTTGTTCTCGAATGAGGTAAAGATTGAAGTTTTTCCTGCATTGTGTGCAACACCCACGTAGTTTGTGTAAAATTTACCTTGTTGGAAAACTTTATCCTGATGGTCATAAAGAACACCAAACTCGTTGTCTGCATAGCCATCAAAGGCAACAACCCTATTTCCTTCTAGAATGTCGCTGGGACCACCTTCATAGTCGGCTGGGTAGGTTATCCCTGCATACTTGGTGTACTTGCCTTTATATGTTTCCCAGTCATCGGCAAGTTCATAGGCATGATGCTCAGCAAGTTTAACTTTTTTTGGAAGGTTGGATACACCAAACTCGTTACGAACACGAACGGTTGTTGTACCTTCTTTAGCAAGGTTACCCCTTTTGCTACGGATTGAAATAACCCCAGCACCAGCACGTGAGCCGTAAAGAGCAGATGCAGCAGCTCCTTTAACAACCTCAATACTCTCAATGTCGTCCATGTTGATGTCGGCCAGATCGCCCTCAATCATAATCCCATCGATTATAATAAGGGGTTTGGAATCTCCAAGAAGGCTTGTTGAACCTCTTAGACGAATACCGGCCTGCTGTCCGGGGTTACCGCTGGCTTGAACAACCGTTACACCCGAAAGTTTTCCTTGCAAAGCCGTTGAGGCTGATGTAGCAGGTAGAGCCTCAAGGGCCTCAGTACCAATCCTGTCAACTGTAACGCTAAGCTTCTTTCTTGGTGTTGCGCCAGCAACCCCCGATACCACAACCTCTTCAAGGGCAAGAGCATCGGCCATCAGGGAGATGTCAATTACCTTCTGCCCAGCAATCAAAACCTCCTCGGTTGTCATACCAATGAAGGAGAATACCAGGGTGGTAGCAGTTGCAGGAACAGCCAACGAGTACTTACCATCAGGGTCGGTGGCAGTACCTATCGTTGTTCCTTTAACCATAACGGATGCCCCAGGAATTGGCATCCCATCCTCGGCACTGGTAACAGTACCTGTAATTTGCACTGTTTGCGCTTGTAGGAAGTTCACTCCCACAAACACAACACATGCAAGGAATACGCATAGTCTTTTCATAGAACAAATTTTAGGTTTACAAATAGAGCTAATAATTTACATCAGCTAAATTATGTAAAAAAATCACCAAAATCAAAAACAATCAAAAAAAAATGATGTTTTATAGAAATTCTTGATATTTTTTTCGAGAATTAAAACGTTTGCGAACAATATACAACCCATTTCTTGCTCAGAAAAAGGTAGCCCCTTTGAGCAGGAAAGAGTGACTCAAATATCATATTTTGTGAAAGTTACGATAAAGTTATGCTATTTCCCAATCAAACCCATCTTTCTTGTCCTTTACCACAACACCTAGCTTATTAAGCTCATTTCGGATACTATCAGAAGTGGCAAAATCTTTGTTGGCTTTTGCTTGAAGTCGCATATTGAGGAGCATTTCAATTAGTTTTCCTGTTAGCTCAGCATGTTTTGAGCCTTCGTTCTGCTCATCAATAAGTCCTAAAATATCAAAAACAAGGGTCTTGAACGCTTTTCTTAGGGTTTCAATATCCTCTTTGGAAATTTGTTCTCTACCCTCAGCAAGAGAATTAATTATACGAACCCAATCGAAAAGGGCTGCTATTGCAATGGGACTGTTAAGGTCGTCGCATAGGGCAGTGTAGGCTCGCTCGGAAAGATTTGAAACATCTACAGACGACTTTTCTGATGGCTTAATCCTATCGAGCAAGCGCACCGCCGACATGAGTCGGGCAAGCCCCTTTTCGGCTGCTTGCAGGGCTTCGTTGGAGAAATCAAGCGTGGAGCGGTAATGCGCTTGAAGTATAAAAAACCTTATAGTCATTGGGCTGTATGCCTGTTGAAGCATAGTATGCTTACCTGTAAAGAGCTCTTCGAGGGTGATGAAATTACCCAACGATTTTCCCATCTTCTGCCCGTTGATGGTAATCATGTTGTTGTGCATCCAATATCGAACAGCCTCCTTGCCGCTTGCGGCAACGCTCTGGGCGATCTCGCACTCATGATGGGGAAAGAGGAGATCCATTCCGCCGCCATGAATATCGAAAGGTTCACCTAAATACCTTGTACTCATAGCAGAGCACTCCAAATGCCAGCCAGGGAAACCCTCGCTCCAAGGCGACGGCCATCGCATGATATGCTCGGGCGAAGCCTTTTTCCATAGAGCAAAATCAACGCTATTGCGCTTTTCATCCTGTCCTTCAAGCTCTCGGTTTCCCGATACCATGTCCTCCAGAACCCGACCCGAAAGCTTGCCATAGGTATGCTTTGCATGGTATTGCTCCACATCAAAGTATATCGAACCATTATTCTCGTATGCATAACCATTCTCCAGTATTCGCTTTACCATCTCTATCTGCTCAATGATATGTCCACTGGCACGAGGCTCAATGCTAGGAGGAAGCATGTTCAGCATCCTCATTGCCTCATGGTATCGCAGAGTGTAGTGTTGCACAACCTCCATGGGTTCAAGCTGCTCAATACGAGCTTTTTTTGCAATCTTATCCTCACCCGCATCGGCATCGTTCTCAAGATGGCCCACGTCGGTTATGTTCCTTACATAGCGAACTTTGTAGTCCATTTGCTTTAAAAAACGAAAAAGCAGATCGAAGGTAACTGCTGGGCGGGCATGGCCAAGATGAGGATCACCATACACGGTTGGTCCACATACATATAGCCCAACATGAGGAGGATTTATTGGGTTAAACTCCTCTTT
>CAYZSD010000069.1:0-16604 GCA_964481075.1 uncultured Rikenellaceae bacterium
GTTGGCAACTGGTGTTCATTCATATCCGTCTGTTTTTCATTTATTTAGCTTTTATCTTTAAGTCATTTTCAAACTGCACCAACCTATCCACGAAGCACAAATTTATTTTGTTTTTTTGAGCGTGGGCAATCCTAAAACCGTCCTGAATGGCGGTTACTCGGGTTGGAGAGGCGGAAGCTCTTTTGCAAGCCTTTGGTTGGAGCCTTGGCTCGTGTGGGCTTGCAAATGTGCTTACGCCTGTGGGATGACTAAAAACTATATTTCATTTTAAACATTATCATATTGTAATCTTTCAAACCTGCAAAAAGATTTTGCCCTTTGCCGTCGAAAATTGAACACGCTAATGATATTTCGGTATTCGGGTTTGCTTTGTATGTTATTTCGGGCATGTAAACAATTGCATAATTCTTATCAATATTATTCCAGTCGGTTACGATAAAACCACCTCCTATCGGAGAAACTTTAAGTTTATCATTAAAAAAGTTTTTTTCGTAGCGAAGAAAGAAATAATCATTCAACTCGTCTGCACCCCTTTCATGAATAAAACCATGCAGGTATTGCAAATTTAGGTAAGAACCATCAGGGAAAAAATAATCGCCACCAATTACAAATTTCACATATGGTTTATCTTTTCCCAATAAAACTGAATCTAGTGTAACCGGCACTGGTGAAGCAGGGTAGAAAGCCGACAAATCAGTGGTCATCACTATGTCATTATCAGGGAAGAATGCGGCTGCCTCTGCCCAAACACCAATCCCTGCAATGCTGGTGACCAAATCAGCACCGATGATATGATTACGGATAAACGAAAGTTGGGAGTGAATGCTTATCCCGCCTGTCAAGTCAACTGGGGTTAAAATATTTTTTGAGCTGTAAGGCAAACCATCGTAGCCCCAAACGTAACTTACCGAAAAATCAACACCTTTTGCAAATCCCTTGAATCTTAGACCTGCCGTTGAACTTTCTCCCAAATTGTATTTTGGCATCATTAGGGTGTCCGAAAAACTTTTTAATACCATACCCTGCGGCATGTCCATTGACGGATTAAGTGCATTGGCGAAAATCCCCACGGGCATGTTTGCAGGCTGAAAGAACGGAACAAAAATACCTTGCAAAGAGAAGTCATTATTGATGTAATACTGCAAGTTGATAGCATCGCTACCCCTTTTTCGTCCAAAATCTAATATGTCTTCAAGGTCGTAAGGATTCAGATTATTTGTCGGGTTAAGCTTATCGGCAGTACCCCACACAATTTGTTGCCGTCCTATGGTTAGGTCTATTTTTTTTGTCAGAAATCCATTTACTTGAACATAAGCCTCTCTGATTTCTAGATTGTAAGGGTCAACTATTCCTTTGTTATAAAGGTCGGCTGATTTAACAGTATTTGGCAAGCCAATATTTCGTAACCAAACTTCGCTGTAGAATTTTGCTTCGGATGAGATTTGCTTGTCAAGCTTCAGGTTCAGCCGGTTCTCGTTCCACGCCCAGCTATTATCGTTCTGCAGCAGAAGGCGCTGATCGGTAAGTAGTTCGCCCGAAAGTTTCAGGTCTTTCTCATCCTGAGCATTCACTACCCCAGTAAATGCTGCTGATGCAGCAAAGATTGTGGCTAAAAAAATTCTTGTTCTCATGGGTTACATTTTTATGTTCTTAATTTGATTTTTAAGTGCTTTGCCTATTAACTCGATATTGTTGAATGCCGTAAGCGCAATTTCCCAACCTTCGTTTATGTAGCTTGCTGTCGCTTTTGCTGAGCTCATTTTCTGGAATTTGCTTTTATGTTTTAGTGTTTCCAGATGAATGAACTTTAAAGTTTTTTCTATCGACAAGTAGTAAAAGTAGAGTAGGGTTTCAATCCCAAAGCGAGATTGTTTCATTTTAGAAAGTATCGGTTCAAGGTCTTTTTTGAACAAACATCTTTCACCGGTAAGAATCTTAAGGGGGTTTATCTCCTGATTTAACAAACTCACGGTTGAATATCCAAGAACCATATCACACTCGTTGTTCAACAACGGAGTAACCAGCTGGTTGATGTATCCTTCCGGAATGGCTCGTTGGTCCGCATCAATGAACACCAAAATATCATTAGCTGCAATTTCTACCCCCACTGCCATCGCATTGCCTTTCCCCTTATTTTCATTCAGATGAACTGCTGTAAAAGAGATTTTACGCTTTAATTCATCAATGATTTCCTTCGTTTTGTCTGATGAGCCATCGTTTACTACTATGATTTCATTTATTGTTGGAACCATTGAAACAGATTTGACCACATCCTTTATGGTCTTTTCCTCGTTAAATGCACAAATTATTACCGAAATGTTTTCCATGATGTTAGTTTTTTAGGCTGTAAACCTTTTGCTTAACGTATTGAGCCCACTCAAAATGCGTTTTAGTGCTGTTGAAAGTATGGTGCGATATTGGCTTTCCAATTTTCACCCTGATTGTTCTGTTCTTCTTGTTGAATATCTCCCGGGGTAGAAGTGCTAGCTCAAGGGTTGCATTAATCCTTAGCATCTTCCGGCCAATGTAGATGAGGTAGAATAAGCGTGAGTTTCGGCCATGGAAAAAAATAGGTACGATATCGCGCTGGTGCTCAACAGCCTTTGTGACAAACGATTTTTGCCAGTCCCTGTCCTCAACCCTACACCCTTTCATGCGCGAAACCAAGCCGGCAGGGAAGTGGGTGATTGGCAAATTGGATGCAAAAACTTTCTCCAATTCCAAAAGGTACTTTCGGGGGTTTGTGCCAAAAACATTTACTGCGGCTACAATTGGCCTTACCTGGGGGATGAGTAAAAATAGCTCATTCCCAATTGCCCTAAAATCGCCGTATTTTTGGGAAACAATGTTGGTTAGAATTAAACCATCTGCAAAACCAAAGGGATGATTGGCAACGAAGAAGCACCTGCCGTTATCCGGTAAATTCTCCTGCCCATCAATCACAACTTTAATATTCAGTTCAGACACTATTTTCGACAGAAAATCTACCCCTTTGTAATCGGCGTAAGCCGTAAGAATGCGGTTAATTTCATCCTGCCTGATGATAATTTTAATCAGGGAAACAACAAAACCGGGCAAGCCCTTCAGAAATTTTGAGTTGCTCTCCTTTATTCGCTTATGAACATCAATGTAATTGGTTGTGGCATTCATACATGCTTCGGATTGAGGGTTTTACTTTCAGAAAGAGCTCTTCTTGTTGCCTCTTCGCCTAGCTCTATAAGCTCCTTGGCCCTGTAAAAATCAAAGGTATTGGCGGAGTCGTGAGGGATGCTAATCACCACATCAGGCCGATGCTTCTCGATGTTCAATTCGGCAATGCGATGTATCATGGCCGATGATGTGTTGGCCAAAAGGGAGTAGTAGCCCATGCTGTGCTTATCTCCTGTAGAGATTAGTGTTGTGAGCGTTTTTAGTAACGCATTCAGATAGCCTGAACTCTCATTCGTGCCATCGGGTAAGCCAGAGAGTTTCGGATTCCCCTTACCGTATAGATTCACCACGATGAGCATATCATCGGATTTGCGAGTTACAAAGTCAATGGGAATGGGGTTAAGCACTCCCCCGTCAACAAGGATTGTATCGAAATGTTTAACTGGTGTGAAAACCGCAGGGATGGCTACTGCTGCCCTGGCTGCCTCGTAAAAGCTCCCCTTGTCGAAAACAACCTCTTTCCTGTTAATTATGTCGGTGGCAACAGCTGCAAAGGGGATGGGCATATCCTCAATATTCATATCGGGAATAAAGGTTTTCATCTTATCGAACACACGCTCGCCCTTCAGCAGCCCGTGCTTAGTGAGGGTAAAATCCATAAAGCCCCAAACATCCCTCATGTTAAATTTGCTTACCCACCGGGTATATTCTTCCAGCTTCCCCATGGCGTAAAGCCCGCCCATAACAGCACCTATCGATGAGCCCGCCACGGATGTTATATTAAACCCATTTCTTTCCAACTCGGAAATAACGCCAATTTGGGCAAGCCCCCGTGAGCCCCCGCTTGACAATACTAGTGCTACGGATTTTTTCATTTCTACAATTTTTTTTTGAAACATCTACTTCGCTTATGCTGTCGGTACTCCAACTTATTCCAAAGATTCTGTATTAGTTGATTCTCTTCAAGCATTCGGGTGGTTTCAATGTAATTGAACCCATCCTTTACAAGAGTTTTTCCTATCTCATAAAAAATTATCGAAGTAACTCCCTTGTCCCTGTAATTCTTTTGAGTGGCAATAAGTAAGGTGTCAATTGTATCCTTCTGCTTTAGAGCCCTCAAAATGTGAACCCAACCAAATGGGAATAATTTTCCATTACTTTTTTGCAAGGCCTTAGATAACGAGGGTAAACAAATCCCAAAACCAACTACCTGGTTATGATCATTTAAAACTAATGATACATATCTGAGTTGAAGCAGTGGAATAAACTGTTTCTTAAGCGACTCAATCTGCCTGTCGGAAATCGGGTAAAACCCATGCAAATCATTGTATTCCTGGTTTAGAAGTTGAAAAATGTCATTTGCATAGGTCAAAAGTTGCTTTTTCGAAGTTAGCTTAATAACGGAAAGGCCATTTCGGTTCATAGCCAGTTCATACAGGCGAGTATATCTGTCGGGTAGCTGCTTAGGTACCGATACACTAAATTCAACCCAGTCAACCTCTTTGGTATAACCCAAGTGTTCTATGAAATCAGAATAGTAAGGATGATTGTATTTTCCGTATGCAGTTGGTAATTCGTCAAAACCTTCGACTAATATACCTGATGCATCAAACTCAAGAAAACCGAGAGGTCCATGAATATACTGTGCGTTGATTGATTTTCCCCAAGCCTCTACTTTTTTCAGTAACATTCTTGTAACATCTTTGTTTTCAATAAAATCAAACCAACCAAAGCGAATTGATTTTTCTCCAGTCTTTTTGTTAAACTTGTGGTTGAGAATTCCGGCTATTCGACCAACAATAGTACCCTGTTCGTTGTATGCCAACCAGTATTTTGCCTCACAGAATTCAAAAGCACTATTCTTTTCTTTTGAAAGCAGTTCTAGCTCTGCCGTTTGCAACTGGGGTACGTAAAACTTGCTACTCTTATAAAGTTTATTGGGAAAAGCAATAAACTTTTTCAAGTCTCTTCGGCTGGTTATTTCGCAAACTGTTATCTTCATGTGCAAAGATTAACTATTTAGTTACTTGCTGCTCACTTTATAATACTCGCCGATTGCGTTCAAAAACAACTTCTCAGGCAGAATCTTTCTCAAAAACACAGACAATTTTTGAATGGGCGATGCAACAATGTACCTGAATGATGGGCTGTGTGCTTCAATAATCTTTTCAATTCTAAATGCCAACCTCTCTGGCGGTAAGCCTAGTTTCTCGTTATTCTCTATTATTTCAAGCGTTTTATCGAAGGAAGTGTAGTGAGTATCAACCAACCTTCGGGATTGGATCTTACGGTTTGTAGTAAATGGAGTTGAGAAATCGCCTGGATTAACAATAACTACGTTAATGTTAAATTGCTTAACCTCATTGTAAAGAGCTTGACAAAAACCCTCAATGGCAAACTTACTTGCTGAATAGGCTCCTTGAAAGGGTAAACCCATTAGGCCTCCAATTGAACTAATTGTTATCACTAGTCCCTTGCGCTGTACTCGCATAATTGGCAAAACGGCTTGCGTAACCCTAACTACTCCCCAAAAGTTAACATCCAATAGGTACTTCCATTCATGACCTTGGGCAAACTCAATAGGACCTGCTATGCCAATTCCTGCATTATTAATAAGCACATCAATACGTCCCTCCTTACGGTACAAATCATCAACGGCCATTGCTACGGATTCTTCAGAAGTTACATCCAACCGAAGATAGTTAACTCCTTTGATTGGACTTACAGCATGGCGTACTGTTCCATAAACGATATGACCCCTGTTTGCAAGCCATTGGGCTGTAGCCTTACCCAAACCAGATGATATGCCAATAATTAGAATTACCATATATTTTGATATTACAATTATTTATGGTTTAGGCTGTTGACAATTGGTATTACATTTAACCTTTTAAAGACAGCAATAATTTTTTCAATGCATTCATCAACCTGCTCAAAAGTGTGGGTAGCCATTAGTGAAAACCGTATAAGGGAATCTCCCTTGGGTACAGCTGGTGATATAATTGGATTAACGAATATGCCATTGTCTAGTAACAGGCGTGATATCTGTAAAGCCTTATTGTCATCTCTAACGTAAAGGGGGATTATTGGGGTTTTGCTTCTCCCAGTGTAAATACCAGCATCGTTAAATGCTATTCGGGCATAATTTGTTAGATCCCACAAATGCATAATGCGTTCGGGCTCCTCCAGCATAATATCAATAGCAGTGCTAGCGCTGGCAACGGATGCGGGAGGTAAGCTGGCACTAAATATTAACGATCGGGCATTATGCTTAAGAAAATTAATAACCTCATTACTACCAGCAACAAAACCTCCAATGGAGGCAAGGGACTTTGAAAAAGTTCCCATTACAAGCTCAACATCTGGAGTTAAGTTGAAGTGCGAAGCAGTCCCCCTACCACTTTGTCCCAAAACACCTATGGAGTGGGCATCATCAACCATCACGCTTGCATTGTAATTCTGGGCTAGGCGAACTATCTCCGGAAGGTTAGCAACATCACCCTCCATAGAGAAAACTCCATCAACCACAATAAGCTTAATTTTATCCTTGTCACATAGTAAAAGTTTCGATTCGAGGGAGATCATATCGTTGTGATTAAACTTCAAAACTCTACCAAATGAAAGCCTACTGCCCTCAATAATCGATGCGTGATTCTGTGAGTCCAGCAGTAAGTAGTCATCTCGCCCACAGAGAGCTGATACAGTACCAACATTAACCTGAAACCCTGTGCTAAAACATAGTGTATTTTCTTTTCCAATAAGTTTAGCAAGTTTTTCTTCCAACTCAATATGGATGTCCAGGGTTCCATTCAGAAATCTTGACCCAGAACAACTTGTACCGTACTTGGCTATTGCCTTCTGTGAAGCCTCCTTTATCCTTGGATGGTTGGAAAGCCCAAGGTAACTATTTGAGCCGAACATTAGCACCCGCTTGCCCCCAATGGTTACTGTAGTATCTTGATCAGACTCAATCGGTCTAAAGTAGGGGTAAATCCCTGCGGACATGGCCTGCTGAGGCACATCGTATTTCTTGTATTTATCTGAAAGTAAGCTCATCGTTAAAAAATTGAAATTTCTGTTTTTTTACTTATCGATAGTTAATTTGGAGCTAAAGCAATCCATGGATTCTATGCAACTTATAGGATTAGCTATTGCTAATCGTTTTTTGAAAACAACTAAATCTGCAAGAAAAAAATTTGCAATACCAGAGATTATCAATGCCGATAGGTTGCAGTAAACTACGTTCCATCCAAATAATCTTTCAAACAGAAGTAGAAATACCATTTTAACAATAAAACCTACAACGCAGCTAATGTTAAAAATTATGAAACGTTTAACAAAGGTCTTTAAACCTCTTGCCTGGATTCGTTCTCTCCAAATCCAGAAGTATGAAAAACTGAAGTTGGAAATAACTGCAACCTCAAAAGAAATGGCAGGGGCAACGATGTAGTTACCCACATAGGGAGTGAAGAAGTTTACAGACAGTACCCACAGAACCACTGTATCCACCAGCGTACCAAACGAACGGCTTATAATAAATTTGATATATTTTTGAAGCATACTGCTATCACTTTGTTAACTAAAACATTTCAAGTAGTTTTTGGGGGATCAGATTTTGCGTATTTCTTAAGATAAATATAAAAATGAGCTAAAAATATTGAGTAAAGAGCAAGAGCCAAAAAACTTCCAATTAAATTGAATAGTGTGGTATTTATCCCGATGATGGATAAGTGAATATTTCCTACTGGTAAGTACATAAAGAGAAAGTTAATAACTACTACTATTAAACGAAATTCAGTTGGCCCTAGTTTACTGTAGGTAATTTTAAACTCACCTTGCAAGTATGTGTTTATGTATGTAAAAATTGACAAAAGTTGATATCCCGCCAGGATAACCATTGCTAAAGAAAAAGAGATTAATGGAGAAAAGCCAACACCCACGCTAATAACAAAGACAGTTAACCCATCTATATTATGATCAATAAAAAAACCGTAAGTTGGGCGTTGAGCATTCCTTACCCGGGCAAGCGTGCCATCCAAGCTATCACCAAACCAGTTTATGGCAAGCCCTAAGGATGCCAACCATAAATAACTAATGCTAAAATTTGTAAGAATATACCCTAAGCCACTTAATAATGCTCCTAAAAAACCAATTATTGTTAGATGATCTGAAGTTACCTGTAAAGGTATTTTTTGAGCTAACCAAATTAGTACTTTGCGCTCCACCCCATTTAGGATTGATGTCTGGATTCTAACTTCTTTCTTTTGATCCATTGTTTGAACTTTTTAGGCAAATTTCAGATTATAATTAAACCTTATAACTTTTAACTGCTAATGAAAGATAAATTCAGATGCACTACAATTGTTTTTACAATATAGGTTATGCGTGAGCCATTTTTTCTGACTCGAAGAATACTCCAATTTGTGCAAGCCCCCGTGAGCCCCCGCTTGATAGCACTAATGCTGCTGACCTGTTCATTTTTTTCTTGTTTTAGAATGTAGGTGAATTTGGCTCCCTACTCATTTCGTGTAGCAATAGCTTATCGGTTAGCCTGGGAAAAAGCCTATACAACCAAACCAGTATTTTGCCCTGAACGGTTAGGACTAACTCTCGCTTACCAGAAAGAGTAGCTCTGGCAATTTTTCTTGCTACTTCTTCAGCCGTCATCATTTTACTCTCGTTTCTAGGGGTTTCTTTCTGCGATTCCCCATCTTTGTTAAGGGCTCTTTCTCGGATTCCGGATGAAGTGAAACCAGGATGAACCACCATTACCCTCAAGTCTTTACGCATATTTTCAATGCGCAGGGCATTCATAAAGCCGTTTAGCGCATACTTGGAGGCGCAGTAACCCGTACGTCCAGGAAGTGGAGTCAGACCCGAAATGGACGATATACCGATTACCATCCCCTTCTGTGCAAGCAAGTATGATAATGCAAACTTGGTGCAGTAAACAGCACCGTAGAAGTTTGTATCCATAACCTCCTTAATGACCTTTAGGTCGAGCTCATTGAAATCCGCCCGCATGGAAATGCCTGCATTATTGATCAGAATATCAATTCTTCCGTACTGCTCAATTGTCCTTTTAATGAGCTCCCTGCATTCATTCTCATTTCTTACATCTACTTGTACTACTAAAGCAGAGCCGCTGTAGGATGTAATCCTTTTCTCCACTTTTTGCAGCTCGCTCAAATTCCTTGAGGCAAGTACCACGGTCGCCCCCTTGCGGGCATACTCAATGGCACAAGCTCTGCCAATGCCCGATGAGGCTCCGGTGATAATTACTACCTTTCCTGAGAAACAATTCGAAGACTTTTTCATACCTACAAACTTTTGATGTAGCATCTACTCCGCTTATGCTGTCGGTGTTCCAGCTTATTCCAAAGGTTCTGAACCTGAAAATTGCTTTCCAACTCTCTAGTTGTCTCAATGTACTTAAATCCATTCGAAATTATACTGCTCCCAATCTCATTGAATATTAATGCATTTACCCCTTTCGAAGTGTACTCCGGATCAATTGCTATTATCAACGTGTCAATTGTGTCATTATACCGCAGGGCTTTAAAGATGTGCAGGTGTCCTAAGGGAAATAGGCTGCCTCTACACTTCTGCAATGCCTTAGAGAGTGAGGGTAAACAAATTCCTACACCAACCACCTTGCCCTCGGCATTCTGAACTACTGATGTATATTTTAAGCTTAGCAAGGGGAAGAACTCCTTTGTCAAGCTATCGATTTGTTTTTCGGATAGTTCGATAAATCCGTGAATATTCGCATACGCCCTGTTGATTAGCTGAAATACATCATTAGCATACCTAGTCAACTCTTTCTTTGAGGCTAATTTAGCATTATGCAGGTCGTATTTTTTCTTCACTACTTCGGCAAACCTTGTAAACCTCTCAGGCATAGTGTCGGGCACGGTTACCTTGTACTCTACCCAATCAACCTCCTTTGCGTAGCCCAAACTCTCTATCATGGGCGAATAGTAGGGAAAATTATACTTCCCATGGGCTGTAGGTAACTCGTCAAAACCCTCAACCAGCACACCTGATGGATCAAAAGACGTAAACCCAAGTGGGCCGTGTATTTGCACAGCATTCCTCTCTCTGGCCCAGGCTTCAACGGTTTGGAAAAGTGCTTTCAGAACCTCCTCATCCTCGATAAAATCAAGCCAGCCAAAGCGGGCAAAGGTTTTTCCAACCTTATCGTTGTGCCTGTGGTTAATGATGCCTGCAACTCGGCCAACAACGGTATTGCTATCATTGATGGCTATCCAAAATTTTGACTCACAGAAATCAAAAGCAGGATTCTTTGCTTTGGATAAAGTAGCCTGCTCGGATGACATAAGCATAGGAACGAAGCTGCTGTTTCCTGCGTAAAGAGATTGTGAAAACGTAACAAACATTTTTAAATCTTTCTTATTAACTACTTCTTTAACCGTTACCATAACAGGTTTTAATTTTTTCTACCATTAAAGTTTTCTAATTAGCGCAGCTCCACTTGAATACCCACCCCCAAATACGGATATGACAATCCTATCATCCTTCTTAAACCTATGCCTGTTTTGAGCTAAGACAATGGCTGTACTAGCACTACCTGTATTACCTAAAAATTCTATGTTATTCAATATCTGATTATTATTGATATTTAATTTTTTTACTACGTAATCAATTATCCGGATATTGGCCTGATGCGGTATAAAAAAATCTACGTCCGAAATTATCAGATTGTTATTTTTTAGTATTTTTTCTGTTTCCTCAATCATATAGGTGCAGGCATTTTGAAAAACATCTTTCCCGCAAGGCATCTTCAGTCCACCATTGGAAGGCCGTAAATATACTCCTTCAACATTTCTACCAATATTACCCAGTCCAGTGGTATTTATATCCATCACTTCGATGTCTTCCTCTGAATATCGCTCTGTGGAGATAAACACTGCTGCCGCACCATCACCCCATAAAAAACTGGATTTTGGGTCATCAGCATTATTGTAAAGGCTGTTGTTTTCAGAAACTACAACTAATGCTTTTTTAGCTTTGCTGCCAGCAAAAAATAAATCTACTATCTCCAAGGCATTAATAAATGATGAGCAAGCAGAACTTATCGTAAAACATTTTGCTTTGCTGATTTTGTAGTACGACTGCACAGCATGAGCGATTGTGCCCACAGTATCATAAGGGGTATATGAAGCCCCAATAATCAAATCTATGTCGTTGATATTGAAAGGCAGTTTATTCAATCCTTTTTTTACAGCTTCGATTGCCATAGTGTTTGTGTTCTCATAGGGCTGCACATACCTACGTTGCCTAATACCGCTCTTTGAAATTATCTCGTCCTCTGATATACCGTATTTCTCCTTAAAGTAGCTATTGGCAACTACTTTTTCGGGCAGAAATTCAGAGATGCAGTTAATTATCATGTGACCTAGCTTTTACTGTACAAGCTTCCTTACCGTAAACTCATCATCTGATAGGGCAGTGTCGTACTTCACATCCGACATCTGCATTTTGGTTTTATGGTTCTTTTTCAGGTCGGTCATTTCTATTTCGGCGGCATTCCAATAGTTACCAACCTTAGTGAAAGTGTATTTCGCTTCTTTCACTTTGTTACCACCCTTATCATAGTATTCCATAACTTCAGGATAGAAGTTAGTTTTATTTATATGTGCGGTTATTTTTAAGTAATCGGATTTTCCTTTGGGGGTAAGTTCAAGAATAAAAATATCTGATTCTGTTTTTACTAATTTAGGAGTGTATTTCACAGAGTACAGAACAGACTCCATATCATCGTATGAAAAATCGGTACCGGCGAAGTTTTGATTTTTTGCACTTGATGCAATCCTTCTTTCTTTTCCAAAAGCTGGCAGGTACATGTACATCACATCGTTGGGAAGCGACAGCACAGCAATTCCAGCTTGTGAGGCGGGTGTTGTAAACCTAAACATTCGCTTATCGGTGCCCTTTTGCATAATAGATGCCTCACGAATTTCTTGTTTCCCAGCTTTGTCGATAAGGACTATCTTATTTTTCCCTGACATATCCTTGGGCGAGTACATCACATCGTCCATATTTTTTAAAATGGTTGCTGCATCTTGTGCATTCGCAGAAAAAACACTTCCAATTACCATTAAAACGGTTAAAACCGCTGTTCCGAAATTTGCTTTCATGTTCTTAAAATTTAATTGTTAATGATTGTTTGCTACTATTTTTCGTTTTCTGTTTGCAAGAATGAGGATTACGGGCAGCAATGTTAGGGCCCCAAAACCTGAGCCAAACATGCTAAAGGCAACCAGTAGCCCGAAATTTTGCAGGGGTACAATTTGTGAAAACAGAAGCACCAGAAAACCGGCAGAAACAGACAGGATGTTAATTATAATGGCTTTCCCGCTTGATAGGATAACACTTTCGATTGATTTTTCGGCATCGCCGTTTTCTTTTAAGTAATGGTTAAAACCTGTAATAACATGGATTGAATAATCTATACCAATCCCAAGTGCAATACTGGCTACAAGAACTGTTGCTATATCGAGAGGAATCCCGGTAATTCCCATAAATCCGAATAAAACAACTATTGTTGCCATAACCGGAATGGCTGCGTAAATACCCTTTGAACCTGATTTAAGTATTGCACCGACAATTAGAATTACCATGAAAATAGCTATCAACAAACTATTATACTGGCTTTTGATTAAACTATTGTTAAGTTTGACATAAACCGAGGGCATTCCTGTAAGTTCAACCCGATAATTTTCGTTTTGGTTTGCCTCAATAAAATTGTTCATTTTCTTAGTAAATGTTTCAATATCTTTGCTATCGACCGATGCGAATTTTGATTGAATGATACCTTTTGTAAGGTCATCATTGACCAACTGGGGCATTACATCCTGTCCGTCAAGTAAAAACCACAGTTGTTCAATCTTAGCCTTATCATCGGGTATTTTTTTACCTTCGCCCATTGCATCGTTCATTTGCTCAATCAGGTCGGCAACCGATTGGGCAACGCTTACATTCGGGTCTTCTTTCATGTAGCGCTCTGTCTTTATCATCATTTGCAATACCTCTGGGCTTTGTATATCGCCCTTGAAAACAACGAATATAGGCAGTGAACCACCAAATTTTTTCTGCATAACATCCTCTGCTACCCTTGTTGGATTATCTTTCTTAAAATAGTCCGCCATGTTTACACTGGTTTTAATCTGAAAAAAACCAACGATGCATAGTAGTAATAAAATTACCCAACCGGTAAGGGTGTATTTAGGATGCTTAAACAGCATTCGCGAAAGGGGCAACAATATTTTATTGGTAAGAATGGTTTTCTTATCCTCATTGACCGCTTTATTAACATTACTATTTTTAGAAAACACCAAAATAATTGCTGGTACAAAGGATAAAGACAGAAATAAAGCGATTAACGTGCCTACTGCCGTGAAAATTCCAAAATCTTTAATCATTATAAGGTAGGAACCAAAAACGAACGAGACAAAACCAATGGCAGTGGTTACAGCGGCAAGTATTACAGGAATTGTAACATATACTACTGCTTTTATAATCGCTTGCTTTATATCATGGTTGAAAGTATGATTTATACTATTTATTACGTGGATTGTATAGGCACTGCCAACTGCAAGTAAAACCACCGGGATAATGTTTGAAATAATGGTTAATTCATAACCTAGTACAGACATAATTCCTAGTGTCCATATAACTGACATTCCTGCTATAAACAATGGCAGTAAAGCATCTCTAAGAGATTTAAAACTTACTAAAAGGATTACCAATAGAACAATAAAAATAAAGGGAACGAGCCAAACGATATCTGAGACTATTAAATCGTTTATATCGTTCATCATCATGGGAAGTCCCCCAAAATATAGTTTTCCAGACAGGTTTAAATTTTCAATCTTAGATTTGACTTCTTTAGCAACAACCTGATTATCTGCATCCGGCAAAAGTGTAAACATAATTGCAGTTGCTGTACCATCGTCGGAAACAACTGCTCCTCTGTACATTTCTTTTGAAAAAATATAATTTTTCAGGCTATCAAACTCTGCTTGTGTTGCTGGCAAATCATATTCATCCACTAATTTTGAAATTTCAATTCCATCTTCAGTACTTTTAATATCAAGGATATTTGTTAGACTTGTAACACTGGAAATTCCCTGTGTATATTTTACGCTGTCAGTTATTTGTTTAACTTGTTCTATAACCTCTTTATCAAAAATATTACTAGTTTCTAAAACAATCATGCCCATATCATTTCCGCCAAATTCAGTCCCTATATCCTTATAGAGTTTTGCGACCGGGTCATCATCGGGCAAAGAACTTATAATATCCGCATTGATATGTAAATTCTTGATTTGGAAGCCAAAGAAAATGGTTAATAAAATAATTGTTGCTATTATTGACCATCTTTGTCTTGCGATACTTTCTGCAAATCTTGTCATGTTTTAATTTTTATTTATTTGTACTAATTTCGTTTTATGGTCAGTTTGAATTAAAAAAAATTATTTGGCCAAACCTTTATTCAGAATGCCTATTAGGCCTTCAAAATATGATGAATAATTCTGGTACTTATTTTGAAGGTAAAAAGGAATCTCAAGTCCTTTAAGTACCATCAGAAAAACATCCAACACTACATTTATTTCGGGAACACTTGCAAATTTTCCTGATTCAACACCTTCTAACAATATTTTTTTTAAGTTTTCTTTCTCCCAGTTGTCTAAATCGGTTCGTAAATCGTCAATAAAATGGAAGTGCTCAAAAAAATCAGCTTTAAGGGTCTCGTGGTAGCAAGAGGCTATATTTAACATTTCCATTCTCTTGATTAAATAGTTTTTCAATTTTTCATCTGCATTATATTTGGAATTGGTAACAATAGCAGATAACTGATTTTTAAGATTTTCTATCTCTTTTGTGATAACCTCTTTAAATAACTCTTCTTTACTTGCAAAGTGATAATATAAGGAACCTTTGGCTTTTCGGGAAACTTTAGCAATTTCATCCATAGAGGTTTTATGAAAACCAAAACGGCTAAATAGTCTATTTGCCACGCTAATTATCGTATCTCTTGTGCCGTCTATATCCATATACTTATTGTACTGATTTTGTTTTGTGGTACAAAAGAACATAAATTTTCTTGTATTACAAAATTTTTTAACTTTTTTTAATAGACTAAAACACGTAGCAAAGTGAAAGCTAAGGGAAATTGCACTCTTTGGCAAAGCGTTGGTTTTAGGGTTGGCTCGTGGGGCTTTGCCAATGTGTGCAATGTGGGTGGGGTTTCCTTATTTCTTTTGAGGGCGGGAAGAAAAACAAAATAAATTCATCCAAATCTGCATTTTCCCATCAAAAAACGAAATCTTTTCATAATTCAATTTTATCGTTATCGTTTCAACTTGTCGCAGTCTTCTTACACTTGTTGCCAACGGTCGGTGGTTTGGGCTGCTGGGGAGTTAAAAGCCAGCGGCGTCATCCCACGCTAAAACTACACTAAATTACTAAAAACTTTCGTATCTGCATCATCAGCCCCAGTAGGCTAAACCACCTGTTAGCGGTATGTGCATTATTCAACCTTTTAATAATTCAATAAATTTATCTTGATAAACAGTTTCACCAAAATCACGGGGAGACTTTCCATGCTTGTTTTTTGTCTCAATGTCAGCGCCCGCATTATAAAGTTTATTAACTATTCTAAAATCTCCTTTTGCATTAAAAATAGCAGTCCAAATCGGCGAATTACCATGTTCATCTCGAATATTTACATTTGCACCTTTTTCAATCAGTAAATCAGTAATCTCGGGGTGTTTATTTAAGGCACAGAAATGAAGTGATGAATAACCTGATTGGTCTTGAAAATCTATATCAGCTCCATTTTCAATAGCAAAATTAACAATCTCTAAATTCCCTTTAGCAACAGAATTTATCAGAATTGTTCGTTTGTATTCATCATAAGCGTTGATTCCATATTTATCAATCAACTCTTGAAGCATTTTCTTGTCATTCTGAGCAATGTAGCTGTCAATATTGCTCAATTCTGAATTGGTTTTTAATGGTCTACCTGCTCTTGCCATATTTAAATTTTAATTTTATCTGGTGTGGAGGAGGGGAATCGAACCCCTCTTTGCACTCTGTCTTGAATCCAAATGCCCAACTGTCTTTCATTGCAATGTCTTATAGTATCGGAGTTAAACCGTTCTCCACACGAGTGCAACTCCTATCACTATACTTCTAGTATGATTTATCATAATCGTAGTATTTAAGATGAACCAATCAATTACAGATGTAAAGAACTGTTCAACCCCGACTATGGACAAAGTCAAATCAAGTGTTAAAGACACCTTTAAACTCAAGTTCTTTATCTCATTTTGAGATTTTTTCTGTCAATGAACGAAGTTTCTTGCATTACCGCTAACGGTCGGCGGTATGAAACGTTGGGGATTTCGGAGCTGCGAACCTATCAA
>CAYZSD010000070.1:0-16236 GCA_964481075.1 uncultured Rikenellaceae bacterium
TATAAGGTGTTGGAGGTTGACAGAAATGCTTCGGTTGACGAGATAAAGAAAGCATACCGCAACATGGCGCTAAAGTTTCATCCCGATAAGGTGGGCTATTTGGGTGAAGACATTCGAAAGGCTGCCGAAGAAAAATTTCAGAAAGTTAACGAGGCTTACGATAAGATAAAGAAAGACAAAGGATTTATTTAGTAATACTCCATATTTAAAGAGTTATTATAACTTTTTTTGCCATCAAAGTTAACCATCAAAAATTTTGAATTTATATGACAATCGATATAAATAGAATTAGAGAGGATTTCCCAATTCTTAAGCGAAAGATTTACGGGAAACCATTGATTTACTTTGATAACGGGGCAACCACACAGAAACCAACATGCGTGCTTGATTGTGTAAAACATTTTCATAATCAAATCAATGCAAACATCCACAGGGGTGTGCATAAGCTTAGCGCAGAATCTACTCAGGCCTATGAGGATGCTCGTGAAGTTGTAAGGAATTTTATCAATGCGAAGCATTCCCATGAAATTATTTTCACCTCTGGGGCGACTGCCAGCATAAACCTTGTGGCCTTCTCTTTTGGAGAAGCATTCATTAATGAGGGTGACGAAGTAATTGTTTCTGAAATGGAACACCATTCAAATATCGTTCCCTGGCAGCTAACCTGTGAAAGGAAGAAAGCTAAACTTAAGGTGTTGCCTTTCAATGCTAATGGTGAGTTGGAGTTAACTCTTTTAGACGACCTTTTGACAGATAGAACAAAAATACTTGCAGTTACTCATGTTTCAAACTCATTGGGTACAGTAAACCCAATAAAAGAAATTATTTCGAAGGCTCATGCCCGTGGAGTAAAGGTGTTGATTGACGGAGCACAGGGAATAAAACATGGCTTAATAGACGTTCAAGAGTTAGATGCTGATTTTTATGTATTCTCGGGGCATAAAATATACGGGCCAACAGGCATTGGGGTTCTTTTCGGAAAGGAAGAACTGTTAAAGTCAATGCCTCCCTGGCAGGGTGGGGGCGATATGATTGCTACTGTGTCGTTTGAGAAGACAACTTTCAATGAGCTACCCTTTAAGTTCGAAGCAGGAACAGCAAATTTTATTGGTGCAGCCGCCCTTTCAATTGCATTAAAATACTATGCCTCGGTGGGTATTCAGAACGCTATTCAACACGAGAATAGCTTGCTAAGCTATGCAACAAGCAGTTTGGCGAAAATTGACGGAGTTCGAATTATTGGAACAGCCAAGGAAAAAGCGTCTATTATTTCATTCTTGGTTGAGAACATCCATCCCTTTGATATGGGAATGGTTTTAGATAAAATGGGTATAGCGGTTAGAACCGGAACTCATTGCACCGAGCCAGTAATGGCTCATTTCGGTATTGATGGAACTATTAGAGCATCTATGGCATTCTATAATACTTACGAAGAGATTGATAGATTTCTTGAAGCTGTTGAGAAAGCAATTAAAATGTTCAGGTAGAAGGGTATAAGATGAAAAAACTAATTCCATTATTTTTAGCACAGTATAATAGCTTTTCTTAAATTTGTGAATTGTTACAGTTTTTCAAACCAAAGGGCAAAAAGTTTTTTAATGCAAAAGGGTCTTAATTTTTTCTCAAAAGCTATCATAATGCCAGTCGTTTGGTTGGCTATTTGTTTATCTCTTTTTTTCTTCTTTGCCATAGATATTGTTGTTTGGATGCTTACTTTTTGGTGGGATAGACAGCAACGTTTTTTACATCGATACTCTACTATTTGGGCGTTGTTCTATTTATGGATAAATCCATTCTGGAGGATAAGGGTAAAAGGAACGGAACATATTAGAAAAGGACAAGCATATATCATTATTTCCAACCACCAGAGCGCAATGGATATCGTTTTGCTTTACAGGCTATGGATGCACTTTAAGTGGGTGGCTAAACGCGAAATCTTTAGAATACCATTCATCGGTTGGAATCTTTGGTTGTGTAAACATATAGCTATTGATAGGGCCAGCGTGAGGGGCGCAAGAACAATGATTGTGCAAGCACAAACTTGTTTATCTAAGGGTTGTTCGGTGCTAATCTTTCCCGAAGGAACACGCTCGCCCGATGGAAGGATAAAACGTTTCAAGGAGGGAGCGTTTGTCCTGGCAAAAAAAACAGGTGTGCCAATCCTTCCAGTTATCCTAAATGGGACAAGAGAAGTGTTCCCAAAGAACGGCTACACCTTAAAAGGAAGTCAAACATTTACAATTGAAATCCTTCCCGAAATCCAACCTGCTTCATTTCTTAACAAGGATGTTGAAACTTTAACCAACGAGGTCAACCAATTGTTTTCTGATAAGCATAGCGAAATTGCCCCTAAATACTATGAAACTAACCCTTGAAAAGGGCAAGTTAATCAATGGTAATACAAATCACCATCAAAAAAAGATAGAAAGTAGGTTAATTATTTCGCAGGAAGTTTATTTTTGTAAATGAAAAACCCCACAAAAGGATTATTCATGGCTAAAATAGTAGGTGAAATAATTCAGGTAATTGGTCCAGTAATCGATGTGTCTTTTTCTGGTGCAGGGAAGGATCTTCCAAATATACATGATGCGCTAATAGTTGTTCGCGAGGATGGAACCAAACTGGTAGTTGAATGCCAACAGCATATTGGTGAAAGTGCGGTGCGAGCTATTGCTATGGATTCCACCGATGGTCTTTCAAGGGGAATGAAGGTAGAATCGATGGGAAAATCGATTGCCATGCCTATTGGAGCGCAAATAAAAGGGAGGCTACTTAATGTTATTGGCGATCCCATTGATGGACTTAGCGAAGTTAAAAGGGAAAACGAGTACCAAATACACAGGATTCCGCCTCAGTACAAAGATTTAAGCACAGATTCAGAGGTGCTTTATACAGGAATAAAGGTCATCGACCTCCTGGAACCCTATTCTAAGGGTGGTAAGATTGGACTGTTTGGTGGTGCGGGTGTAGGCAAAACCGTTATAATTATGGAGCTAATCAATAACATCGCCAAAAACTACGAGGGGATGTCGGTGTTTGCAGGAGTTGGCGAGCGTACCCGTGAAGGAAACGACCTTCTACGTGAAATGATTGAATCGGATGTTATTCGCTACGGCGAAGAGTTCAAAGAAAACATGCTAAAGGGAGGATGGGATCTTTCGCTAGTTGATAAAGAAGAGCTTATTAAATCGCAGGCAACACTAGTTTTTGGTCAAATGAACGAACCTCCTGGAGCACGCGCAACGGTTGCGCTTTCTGGGCTAACAGTGGCTGAATCGTTCCGAGATAAGGGAGAAGGCGATAAGGGGCACGATATACTTTTTTTCATTGACAATATCTTTAGGTTCACCCAAGCGGGTAGCGAGGTTTCTGCTCTTCTTGGGAGGATGCCATCGGCTGTAGGATATCAACCAACTCTTGCAACAGAGATGGGGCTAATGCAGGAACGCATTACTTCCACTAGAACAGGATCTATAACTTCTGTTCAGGCTGTATATGTTCCTGCAGATGACCTTACCGACCCTGCGCCAGCTACTACCTTCTCGCACCTCGATGCTACCACCGTGCTTAGCAGAAAGATTTCAGAACTTGGCATTTACCCTGCCGTTGACCCATTAGAGTCAACATCAAGAATTCTAACACCTGAAATTCTTGGTAACGAACATTACAGTACCGCACAGAGAGTAAAGGAGTTACTTCAGCGGTATAGGGAATTACAGGATATTATTGCAATTCTTGGCATGGATGAACTTAGCGAGGAGGATAAGATTGTTGTGCACCGGGCTAGACGTGTGCAGCGCTTCCTGTCCCAACCGTTCCATGTTGCAGAGGCTTTCACCGGGTTGAAGGGTGTTTTTGTTGACATCAAGGATACCATCAGAGGTTTCAATATGATTATTAATGGAGAGGTTGATAAGTATCCTGAGGCTGCATTTAACCTTGTTGGTACAATTGAGCAAGCAATAGAGAAGGGCGAGAAAATGCTTGAGGAGTCTAAATCATAACCCTATGCATCTTGAAATAATTACACCAGAAAAAGTATTTTTCAAAGGAGAAGTTGAGGTTGTAAGGGTGCCTGGTACGAAGGGTAGTTTTGCCATGAAGCGGAGGCATCTTCCCATTGTATCAACAATAGAGCCTGGTTTGATAAAGATAATTGATGGTTTTGATGAACGATATTTCGAGATTTTTACTCAAGGTGTGGTTGAGCAGCATGACGATAAAGTAACAATTCTTGTTGAAAAAGTCCAGGAGTCTTTCCCCTTGTTTGTTCGTTAAGGATTAGGCTAAATCCTTTAATTTATTATGCACTTTCCAATGGTATCAAATGTCAATTTTATTGCATGGGTTTTTAATGGTTTGCTTCTTATAGTTGCCACTCATTCGTTGGCACAGCAAACAGTAACCTTTAGTACAGATGACGGCGTTGTTGTAACTGCCGATCACTACGTCTCTTCAACCCAGAACCCTTATATTATTTTGCTTCATCAGGCTGGATACAGTAGGGGAGAGTACAGAGAAACTGCACCGAAGCTGGTTAATTTAGGCTTCAATTGTTTAGCGGTTGACCTTCGTTCGGGCAAGGAAGTGAATTTTGTAGTTAATCAAACCGCTATTGATGCTGAGTCGAAGCAGAAGGCTACTGGATACATTGATGCTTTTCCCGATATTCGTGCAGCCATTGAGTATGTTGCTGGGAGAAACAAACGCCCAATAATTCTTTTGGGTAGTTCATATTCAGCCTCACTGGCGTTGGTTGAGGCAACAAATAATTTTAAGGTAAAAGCAGTGGTTGCATTTTCACCGGGTGAGTATTTTGGCGAAGAACTAAATGTAAAGCAGGCAACTCAAAAACTATTTGTACCTGTACTTGCTACTAGCTCACGAATGGAGTTCTCAAGACTAAGTGAATTGTTAAACCATCTTCAAAAGAAACATTTAACTCTTTACCAACCCGCTCAGGGAGAGGGAATTCACGGTTCCAGAGCTCTTTGGGAGAATAATCCAAACAATCAGGAGTACTGGATGGCGTTAACCCAGTTTTTTAGTCAACTTAATTTGAAATAGTTTCTGGGATACATAAGAGCTTGATTAGCTAAACATCAAAGCGAGTTTACCATCGGTAAACTCGCTTTGATGTTTTACTTATTTTGTGTCTCCCTATGGATTTGCTTTACTTATTCATTTCCTTTAGCAGTACTTTACTTACTTCCCAAGTAGCTGCACCGCTCGTTGTGCTGTTATATTTGAATGCAATGTGAATGGTTTCACCATCGAAGTCGGAAAGGTCAATGTCGCCGCTATCAACAAAATTCCAGTTGTTACCAGCAGGTCTAGTGAATCCAGTTATTTGAACCCAATCGCCCGATTCGGTAGGAAGGCTTGTACCGTTAAAGTTCGATGAAACCAAAACCTTCATGTCGTTGATGTTTGTGATGTAATTTATTGCTTCCCGAATATTGAGGGTAACATTATTTTTTCCTGCTAAGTTAATGGCAGGTGATACTAACCAATCCTCATTGTTTTGAGCACCACTTGCAAATCCATTCATTACTGCACATCCACCATCATAATTTGCCCATGACCATTGCTGCGCTCCAACAATACTGTGTGCGTTGAATACACCAAGGTTCGATGAAAAATTCTCTTCAAAGAAAAAATCACCTGGGGTCTCATCGTCTGGATTAATTCCTGCTCCATCGAGCCAGTAGCCATCGCAGTCTTTTAATCCTGGTACGCTGAAGTAAGCTGTTAGGTTTCCTCTAATCTTTAAAAGTTTACCCAAATTGCCAGCATTGTCAACAAGGTTGACAGCAGTTCTTACTGAACCGAAAGGTAGTTGAACTATTAAACATTTCGACTCGCTTGTTTCTGTTGGAGAGTCGGCAAGTAGAATGTTTGAGTTGGTTTGGAAAGGTGCTGTGAATGATGCGTAGAATGGGCTAGTAACGGTTTCCATTACCCCAACAATGTACCCTTCAACCCATTTTTGGGTGCCGGTATTGTTTGCAATGGCCGCTGCAACGTTGAATGGATCGACGAATGTCCCAGTACCAGTCCCTTCACCTGTTCCACCTCCACAACGTTCTCCATTAAGATTTACATCATTTAATGTGCGAATGTAAAGCTGGAAATCGTTGTTAAACTTGCTAAGAATTGCAACCATTTGTCCATTACCGCTTGGCAAAGTTTCAGCAGCAAAATTTGCATAGTTGCTTGTCCTAACAATTATGGTTTTATTTGCACAATCCTTTAGGGTTCTATTAGTAGTAGATGTTGTAGTGGCGAATGTTTTACCAAGTTCAGAGTCGGCAAATTCAACACCATCTAGAATAACCAGTTTTCCAACATCCTGATTATTTATGTTTGATAAATCAATTGGGGTAGGACTTGGTAGAACACCACCCGGAATGGCTGCTATGAAAGCAGAGATTGCAGAGGGCTCAATCCCACCTAAACGAGTCTGGCCACCACTTTCGTAGGTGCCTCCACCAATGGAAACAATGCCGCCATAGGAACCGAGGTAGAGGCCTTGCAGTTTTACCCTAATCTTTTGTCCAGCAGGGAATCGCTGGTAAAGGTCATAGTCGTTTATCGATAGTTCTATCCCTCCCGTATTGTCTTGAATAACAAGTTTTTTGTAATAATTCCCCGATTGATCATCGGCGGTTACAACTGCTTCAATGAAGTATGGTTCGGCAATTTGAGGGAAACCGCTCGTGTAGGATGCTTTTACGGCGGCAATAGTTGTTTGCTCTAAGTTCTCCCAAGGGTCATAGCGTTCACCGGTGAGTTCAACTTCGCTAGCTCTTCGAATATAAAGTTGAACCGTTTCCCTAAAAATTCCTACTACTGCAACGAGGGAACCAAAGCCACTGGGAACCTTTTGGTTGGCAAACTTAGCGTATCCGCTTGATCTAATCATCATGCTATTGCCAAGGGTGTCCTCAATAAAAATTTCGCCATACTTTAGTCCTACGGCATCAGCCCATGTTTTTGAAGTGTCAGAGGCTACAATTTGAACGTTGTTTAATCTAATTAATCTCGATTGAAAGTAGCTCTTATCGAGGTTAATATCCCTAATAGTAGTAACTTCTGGTTCGATGAAGCAGTTGGTCGCTTGTTTCACTACGCTTGAATCGGGATGAAGGGAATCGACTTGAAAGAGGTTCTCGTACCACGATAGTTTTGCCCCTTTTAGATAGATTCTGATAGAATCCCCCTCATTAAGCGAACTTGAAGACTGGAACCGAAGGTTGACAGCACCAGTATGATCTTGAACAAAAGCGTTTTTGTAAACATTCCCCGAACTTTCGTCCATGGTAACAATTGCAAAAACCGACTGCTCCCCTGTATAAACAACATTGCCTGGAGGGCACGCATTTCTTAAATCTTCAATTGTTAGAACAGCGCCAACTGGCAATTCCACGAGCGGAGGAGTATCAAAGTCGTATTCGATACAGCTTGCTGCAACAAGGGCAAGCATAAGAGCAAAAATGCTTTGGGTGAATCGGAATCTTTTCATAGATTATATGTTTTTATTAATATTTACTAAAATGAAAATCTGAGGTTTAAGAAGTAATTTCTACCAAACATGTAAGCATACTTAGGTGGAAATTTTTCAAGATCTCTGGAATCGTAACGAAGCTGTTCGAATGCAATTACAGTGATTTCCTTGTTGTTGAGCATGTTACTTACATTAAGACTTAGTTCTAGTGTGTACTCCCTTGCAATTCGCCACGACTTTCCTGCAAAAGCATCAAGGGTATAACTGTCGTTAAGCTTCTCTTGTTCAAGCACTTTATCCCATTGTGGATCTGAAACCACAAGCCCTTTAAGAGCTTCTTCAGTTCGCCTGTCAGGATTTGGATCTATGTATGTTTTGCCATAAAAGTTAAAACTTGAGCCAATAAACCAAAACCTAGTTGAGTTGTAACGAAAACCTGCTGAAGCAGCCATTTGTGGAAATCCCCCAAGCATATAGTTTTTGAAGTAAACAGTACGATTCTCTGCAAGCAGTTCGTAATTGTTGTCTCTTGCAATGGTAACATTTGGCCTTGAGTTGTATGTATAATGCCCCCACGCACCAACAGCATTTACCGATAATTGTGGGGTAACATTAACTTCAATGCCTAGTTCAGCTCCCACATGTTTAGTGTTTACACCTTTCATGATGTAGTTAATGAAGGTTCTATAACCTTCATGATAATAGCTTCGATTCCATGTTTGATCGAGGAACTCAGTGTAGTAAGCAGTAATCCTTGACTTAATTTTTGGAGCACGTATTACATAGTTTATATCACCAGTGAAGACAGTTTCATTAGTTAAATCATCAATAACATGATCACGGACTCTCGAAGAGATGAAGGCATCTCTGAAATAGGGTGCCCTTGTTAGGTAGGCTCCGTTTAGTGTAACATAATGGCGACCAGTGATTTTGTATGTTATTCCCCCTTTTAATCCATAGTTAAGGAATTTTTGTTTTTCAGAATCTCCAAAAGAGTTATCGGGAAACCGACCATTCTTCATGTTGCCTGTTCGCCAAAACGTTGTGTGGTTTATGTTGGTTGCAACGAAAAAGTCAACCTTTGTAAACGAGAATTCCGATTGTGCAAAGAAATCCATCTGATTAATATTGGCAACAAAATCGTAACCGAATCTTTCACCTTCCTTTATTAAACGATTTGGATTGTTTAGGTCGTTTTGGTAAAAGGTTGGATCGTCGAAATCACGTTCGGCAAACTGGTCAACATCTATCCACCAGTCTCCACCAAGAAGATCGTTCATTTCTTTGAACTGAAAACCCTTGTAAAAAGAAAGATTTGCTCCACCGGTAAGAGTAATATTCTTGCTAAGGTTGTGCCGTGCGTTTGAATTGAAAATCCATTGGCTATGATCGGTTCTTCTCTCTTCAACAATATACTTTGATCGATTTCCAGTAATGGAAGAATCGGGAGAGAAAAGGTTCTTGCTGTTAGCAAAGTAGAAGTGATCCCAATTAATTTGTCTAAACTCCTTGTTGTTTTTCCAAAGGTTTGTTAGTCTGTTGTATTGATATTCATCATCTTGATAGTAACTTGGGAGGTAACGGTAGTAGTCGGGTCGTGGATCGGGGGCATTATACCAGTTTAAAGCTGTATTTCCACCTCGACCAAAGGAATATACCGCAGAAGTATTGACAGTAGTGTTTCCATATTTTCCAAAATGAGAGAGTATCATCATTGGTTTATGGAAGTTGCTTACCCGAGAGTTTCGAACTTTACCATTTTGGTACCCCCAATTAGGGTTATAGTATTGATTGCCTGTTAGATCGTATGCTTCTTGAACGGATAAACCTGAACGACCGCTTCTGGTTGGTGTGCCAAAAACTGTAAAACCAAAGCTGTGATTCTTGTTGAATTGCCTTTCGGTGGTAATAAAGTAAGCGTAAGCATCATAGAATGTACCTTCAACATAACCTTCTTGAGCCCAACGCCTTGAGGCTGAAATGGTGAGACCCCATCGATCTTCCATCATACCAGTTGAGTGAGTAAACATCATCCTGTTTCGGTAGTTTCTGTTCGCTGAAGAGTAGCTAATCTGAGTTCCAGGACGACTTTCAGATGCCCTTACGATGATGTTGTTAGTTCCGCTTATATCGCCAAAAACAACCTCCGATGCTGCTAACCCAATGGTGTTCACTGTATTTCTCATGGCATCGTTTAGCCCACCCCAGGTTGAATAGTAGGTTCGTCCAGTCTCTGGGTCATTCATTGGAACACCATTTATGAGAACTGTGCTGTACTCCGAATCGTAGCCACGTACCCTAAACCTTGCTGAGCCAAAAGTGTAGCCAGCTGTAGAGAGAAAAACATCGCGTGAGCCTTGAAGAAGTCCCGATACATCATGTATCTCTTCGTCGGTTTCGAAATCTGAAATTGATAGGGTTACAACAGGTGTTGTACTAGGTGCTGGCTTTGAAATGCCTGAAGGTGAGACGATTTCAAGGTCTAATTCAACGTTGATTATTGAACGGCCTTTTAATTCTTCTTTATGAATTATTGTTCCATCATAAGAAAAAACCAACTCTAAAGCACTTGCAGGTACTGCAAGCCAGTAAACTCCATCAATGTCTGTGGCTTTTGAAACACTAGACTCATTTACAGAGACTATTACCCCCTCAATTGGACTTCCATCCTTTGCGTTGGTTACAATTCCTGATACCTGAACAGTTTGTGCGTTTATGTGGTATAAGAAATTGAAAAACAAAACGATAAGTAGTAAAGTTTTTTTCATATTTTTCAAATAAGGAAAACGTTAGTTGGGATAAATCAAAAATATACAATTTTCAAAAATAGTTATAATTGCTAAAATATGGCTTTAAAAGAAAATAAAAAATTATTTTTACCACCATAAACACGACGATTGAGCATCGCTCCTTATTTTTTGAATCTGAAAAAAAAATAATATGAAAAGATTATGGGTATTAAGCTTAGTGGGCGTTACATTTCTGTTTTTTACTTTTTGTAAGAGCCTAATTGCACAGGACAAGAAAGATTATCGTGTTGTGTGTATTGCATTCTATAATGTTGAAAACCTTTTTGATACCTTAGATACACCGGGGGTAAATGATGTTGAGTACACTCCAGGCGGCGATAAGCGTTGGAATTCACAGAAGTACTTCGAGAAACTCGACAATCTCTCGAAGGTTATCCAGGAGATAGGTAAAGAACATACCCCACATGGACCTGCAATTATTGGAGTAGCCGAAGTAGAGAACACAGAGGTTTTAGTCGATTTAGCTAAACATAAGGATATTGCAGATAGGAATTATCAGGTTGTACATTACGATGGCCCTGATCTACGAGGCGTAGATGTGGCATTACTCTATCAACCAGCATATTTTCAGGTGACAAACAGCAAAAGTTACACGTTAAGAATACCAGGGGAAA
This sequence comes from uncultured Rikenellaceae bacterium, assembly GCA_964481075.1. Classification (GTDB taxonomy): domain Bacteria; phylum Bacteroidota; class Bacteroidia; order Bacteroidales; family Tenuifilaceae; genus MWFE01. Next base: position 10,932 of record CAYZSD010000070.1, read on the forward strand.
GAGAATTCTATACCCGCGACCAACTTCTAGTATCAGGGCTTTTACATGGCGAACCGTTTCATTTTATTGTAGTACATTGGCCTTCACGAAGAGGAGGGGAATCAAGAAGCAAGCACCTGAGAAATGCTGCTGCCGATTTAGGTCGTCATATCATTGATTCAATTCAACGTGTTGATCCAAATTCAAAAATAATTTTCATGGGCGACCTTAACGACAACCCCGACGATACCAGCGTTATTAGTCACCTCCGTGCTTCGCCTGATGCCTCAAATTTAAAGGATGGAGAATTATACAACCCATTCCATAGCTTCTATAAGAAAGGGATAGGTACCTTAGCTTGGCGTGATACATGGAGCCTTTTTGACCAAATAATTATCAGCAAGCCTTTACTTGAAAAAGACTTTTCTTCATATCGTTTCTACAAAGCATCGGTTTTTAACCAAAAATTTTTGCAACAGCAAACTGGTCGTTTCAAGGGCTACCCACATCGAACACATGCTGGTAACCAGTATCTTGGGGGTTACTCCGACCATTTTCCCACCTACATCCTTCTTGTTAAGGAAGCTCAGTAAATTGGATTCGAAGTAAAACAAGAATGAGGATAAGCAGACGTTTCTCTTAAATAATAGAGAGCTGTGCTTATCCTCATTCTTAATGAGTGAAAAAGAATTCTATGCTATTTATAGCTTTATGAACTTACTCGACCATGTTCCTTGAGCAGACTCAACTCGAATAATATAGGCTCCATGAGGTAGCGATGAAACATTCACAGTAACTTGTTTTTCAGCGTCACCAAAAGGAATTCTTTGAACTATATAACCAGTTGCACTCGATATTGTGAGAGTGGCTCCGTATAGTTCAATTGGAAAAGAAATGGACACAAAGTTGCTCCCTGGATTTGGATGTATAAATATTTTTTCCTGACTGAGCAATTTGGCACTTGTTCCGTCAACGACAAAGAATGCTTTAGCTTCAGTATTTTGGTTTATCTCAATTTGTATGGTTGCAGTGCTGAAGTTTGTTTCGTTAACTACCCACTGGTCAAACTTCCAACCAGAAGAAGGGGTTGCAACTAAAGAAACAACGGATCCTTCTGCCCATTCGTAACTTCCTGAAACAGGTGTTGTTGTGCCATTCCCTTCTATGCTTACAGTTAAGGTATAGTATGTTGTTGGGTCGGTAACGGATATGAGGGCGGGTTTAACTAGTTCTAAGATTTCATTTACAGTAAGGCTAATATCCTTCTCGCCGGGGGTTTGGTATGAAACAGTATGTGGCCCTACGGTGTTAGCCGTGGCAGGAGAAGCACCTTCTCCAAAATTCCACAGGTACGATTGGGCATTTACACCTAAATTCACAAATGTGAAAGTTACCTCTTCATTGATAAGCACATCGGTAGAGGAAACCTCAAAATCGAATCCTATGCCCTGATCCTCAACAAAAATGGCAACTGCTTCAAAATCTTGAGTCATTATCAGCGAAATGGTAGCATTGCTACTATCGACATCATTTACTATCCATTTGTCGAATAGCCATCCCTCATCGGGAGTGGCGGTAAGAGTTTGCAGGCTGCCTGCTACATGTTGGTAAACTCCCGAGTCGGGGGTTGTAGTCCCATTACCTTCGATACTAATTGAAAGTGAGTAATATATATTCGAATCGGTAACAATAATAAACGATGGTTTTGTAAGGGTGAGATTTCCATTAATTGTAAGTGAAACATCCTTGGCTCCTATTGTTTCATAAATCACAGTATGAGGACCTTCTTCGTTTGCTGATGCTGGACTAGCACCTTCGCCAAAGTTCCATAGGAATTCTTGCGCTTCAACACCCTGATTAATAAAGGTGAAAACAACTTCATCGTTTATTTCAACCTGAGATAGAGATACTTCAAAATCGAAGCCAATACTTTCTTCAACAAAGAATGCAACAGCCGATTTAGCTTGATCCATGGTTATTGAAACTTCAGAGTTGGTAAACGGAGAACCATCAATCTCCCATCTGTCGAAAAGCCAACCTATGTCTGGAGTTGCAGAAGCAGTAATCTCAGAGTCAGCGATATATGAGTGTTCGCCTGGTTCGGGGAGGGTTGTCCCGTTACCCTCAACTGAAATGGTTAAAGTATAGTAAACAGGGGGTTCGGTAACGGTTATATAATCTGATTTTGTTAGAACAAGATCCCCATTAACAGTTAATGCTACTGTTTTAGTCCCAATAGTTTGATATGATACGGTGTGAGGCCCTTGGGTTGTTGCTGTTGCTGGAGATGCACCTTCTCCGAAATTCCAGAGGAAACTTTGTGCCGAAACGCCTTGATTAATAAACTCGAAGGTTACCTGATCGCCTAACTCAATGCTTGTAGCGGATACACTGAAATCGAAGCCCAAGTCTTGAATATCAAAGACATAAAGACCTTGTGGTGCAACGAGTGGTTTAGTTAGGGTTTTATTGTTCCCATTGGTTGCACTAATGTAATAGTAAACACTTGTTCCTGGTGCTTGACTGGGAATCAAGGCTCTAAATGTATCGAGTTCGAGGCTCATGGGTACTTGAGTGAAACCTGCGGTAGTGTCTAAGCTCCAGAAAAGGTTTGCCTCTGTAATTCCTGATGCAGAACTTATATGAGAGCTTATTGAGTATCCATTTCCAGAGTAGCTTATTTCGTCGCGTAAAGGGGGATGGCTAAAGAATATTGGGTCGTTTGCTGCAATTTCCTTTGAAATGCAATGAATGGCTCCACTAGCAGGAATCACGTTTCGCATGTTTATACCAACAACATTGTAACCAGGCATGGCATCCCTATAAATTTGAAGGGCTTGATTATCGAGAGGGAGTCCATAAATTGGAACAAGAACAAGGTTGTTAAGGATAATTGAGTTTGTATAGGTTAGGTAGTCTGACCATTGATTTGGGTAATAACCAGATTCATCTGGGGGCATTGGAATACGAACAACCCGGTATGGCCGACCATAAGGTGTTTGAAAATTGTTTAAAATATAGCTAAGGTTTGCCTCAATTTGTGGACCATCGGCTACTCCTGTTGGATACTGTCCTACAAGCAAGGTTTCCTCGTCAAGCAGTTTCATGTGCATATCAATATGGTGTATCCCATCATAGGGTAGCACTGTCATTTTAACGTAAGGTTCTATGCCCATGTACTTCTTAACAATCGTATCGATTTGAGCAGCAGTAAGATTGCTGTTCTCGTTGAGGATTAGATTTGATGAGAAACCTTTATTAAATCCATCCGACATGAAGTTTCCACCGGTTGCTACCAAGCGATTTGGGCTAACGGTCATTTGATAGATCGGAAGTCCTAGATGATTTGCCATAACCGAGGGAATGGCATCGTCCTGTGGGCGTGGGCGATTGTAAACCCAATCGACGAAGGCTAGCTCATTTGTACCATTCAGGTATATGCTTTGTGGTCCATAGTCTCGAACCCAAACGGTGTTGTAGCTAGCTGTTACAAAAACAACGTTTTCAGTGTTTACTCCACCTTCGGCAAGGTAGCTTTGAACTGAACTTGGGTTGCTACAAACAATGTAAACAGTAACAACTTGTTTTGCATACCGAACAATTTCTCTGAGATTGCTTTGATACGATGCCCATGTAACGATAACACCTTGTGCTTCGTCCCATTCCGAAGGAGTTCGAGGGCGAAGATCGGGCGGATTTGTACCCTTATCTGTAGGGTAGTTTTTGAGGTAATCGTCCCATATAAGCTTCTCAGCCTCTGTCATGCCCTTGGGTAAATGCTCTTGGCTGTAAATGCTTAATGAAAGAAGGAAAAGGATTGGAAGGAGTAAAAAACGTTGCATAAGATAATTATTTGATTAGTAAAACGACAAATGTTGGTATTACAGAGTTTAGATGTTTACAAAAAGAAGTAGTTTAAAAGAAAATATGATGTTTGTCTATGATACAGGCTACAAGGAGGTTATTCAATTTCAAACAGCCAATTTATTGCTCTTGGAAACTCCCGAGACCAGAACCATTCGCTATGATTCCCATCGGAATAAACCTTGATATTTAATTCATTATCGCCAAAGCCAGACTCTTTTAAAAGAGACTCAGCCCTCCTTAAGTCTTGGATCATTTTTTCGCTTTCTTTTTCACCCCCTAACATGTACAGTTTTTGAAACCGTTTCTTCTTGTATTTTGTGATTTGCTCGAACGCTTTTTCGCTCCACCAGAGCGAAGGAGAAAAAATACCTGCTTTACCAAAAACATCGGGATATTCAAGGGCCAAGTACAATGACATTAATCCTCCCAGAGAACTGCCAATTATGATAGTATGTTCTCTGTCGGGATTTGTACGGTAGTGCCTATCGATGTATGGCTTAAGATCTTTGACAATGAAGCGAGCAAATTTTTGTCCATCGCCTCCAACCTTTTCAGCATTGGGCCAAGGAGTGTACTCGGTTATTCGATCGCTCTCCGCATGATAAATTGCCACCACAATGCATGAAAAACCACGATGGTAGTAGAGGCTATCAAGAATCTCGTCAACCCGCCATTCTCCAGCAAATGATGTTGAAGCATCGAAGATGTTTTGACCATCGAACATGTAAATCACTGGGAATGCCTGCTGAGTTGAATAGTTTGGAGGAAAGTAAACCCTAACTGTTCTGCGTTTTTTTAGGTATGGTATCTCGATAGAAGTTGGCGTAAAGTGTACGTTCGATGATGCAGTAGAAACAACTTGTTTGGGTTGGATTCTGTCGCGCCAATTTCCTACTTTCATTTTAATAACTTGGCCCAGTGAGTCGTGATAAGTTCTGTTAGGAATATCTCGTCCTAAAGAGTCAACCTCAACCGAAGCCCAGGTTCCCCTACAAAGTTTAAAGTCGAATGGATATGCAACACTATCGATGGTAAGGGATAGAACTCCTTCGTTGTTTTGGGTAAACAAAAGTTCGTTATCACCAGGAATCCATCCATTTATTGAGCCAGCAAGATAAAAACTGGAACCCTTTGGGGTGCTTTGAGGGAGCGATTCAAGGATGAAGGTTACCTGTCCGGCTGAGTTAATGGCAATTCCAAACAGTAGAGATATGAAGAAAAGTTGTACTACTTTCATTGTAAACACTATGTAGGAAAGAGATGAGTTGAATAAGAAGGTAATTTATGATTCATTTGTAATGAAGCTATTAGCTAATTATCTTGTATATAAAGAACTTTCACTTTGCCTGCCAGTGTATGCAGTATTGAGCTGATTTACAAATTGCCTTCTTACTCAACCCCTTTGTGACCCCGGAGGGATTCAAACCCCCGACTTTCAGAACCGGAATCTGACGTTCTA
>CAYZSD010000071.1:0-15920 GCA_964481075.1 uncultured Rikenellaceae bacterium
CTTAAGTATAACAGCTCCAGCACCGTTGGTCTCAAGATTAATGATATCCTTTAGGGTACTTGTTAAACCTGAACTCGAAGCAATTATTGGATTTCGTAGTTCAATACCCAAATAGTTAGTTGAAAGGTTTTTCATATACTTTATTATTTTATCTAATTTGTATTAACAATGCTAAAGCTTCTTTGTTTAGGTCAAAAAACACTAATAAGCTGTTTTAACTTGTTGAATGTGGTTTCGCTTACAGGTGCTAGTGGTAATCGGAGGTTGTTGTCTATAATGCCGAGGATTGAGAGTGCTGCTTTGATGCCACCAGGATTACCTTCAATAAACAGTGTATCAATCAATTCAATCAATTTAAAGTGAATATCTTGGGCATGGGAATAATTGCCCACAATAGCAAGTTTGATTAGGTTTGAGAATTCTTTTGGGAATGCATTACCCACAACCGAGATAACACCATCGAGTCCTAGAGCGATTTGAGGAAGAACCAAGCCATCGTCACCAGATATGACCAGAAAGTCCTTTGGGCGGTTGCGTAGAATGTAGCTTTGTTGAATTAGATTCCCTGAGGCTTCTTTTACTGCAACAATATTTTTTACTTCATGCGCCAGTTTCAGGGTGGTTTCAGCAGTCATATTTATTCCAGTTCTACCGGGTACATTGTAAACAATTATTGGAAGTGGGCATTCCTTTGCTACTGCTTTAAAATGGAGTTCAAGCCCTTTTTGGGTTGGTTTGTTATAGTATGGTGTTACCGAAAGGATTCCGTCAACCCCATCGAGATTGAACTTTTGTATTTTTGAGACCAGATCATTGGTATTGTTTCCTCCCATTCCAACAACAATGGGTACTCGCTTCTTGTTTCGCTTAACAACATGCTTAACCAGCTCATCCTTTTCGTCTTCATTCAGGACAACTGATTCGCCTGTTGTTCCCATAAGAACCAGATAATCAACCCCTCCAACAATAAGGTGTTCAACGAGTTTATCTGTAGCAACGTAGTCAATTTGTCCTTTTGAGTTGAATGGGGTAACCATGGCCACTCCCAATCCTTTGAATTTACTACTCATGGTGTGCTTTATGTTTTTTTATGTGTTCAACAATTAGTTGAATTTAATGTTTATGAATTGTTACTAAACTCTTTTTCCTGAGCGAACCTATTATTAATCAGCATCAGGTAATGAACCACTTGAGAAATGAAGTATTCGAGATTATCTTCTGGTTTAATCTTGATTATTAAGTCGTTTGGATTACCGAAGTAGGATAAACACCCTACCTTAAACTTTGCCTTCGATAAGCTTGTAACCCAGCGAATAGGGAACACTTCGACCATGCTAAGATTGATTAGGATATCAAAATCCATTTTAATAAAATCGTCTGCTAATGGAGACAAGGGTTTGTAATACCAATTCAAGTCTTTAGACGAAAGAACATTTGCATTTTTTCTTAACAGATACTTTTCAGGAATTTCTTTTTCTGGATAAAATGCCAGTAAGCAAACTTCCAGATTTTTATCATTCAACAGCTTAACCAACTTAAGAGCTTGTTCGAAATCGGAATCGTTACAAGCGTAGGAAATAATTCCTACTTTTCGAGCAGAAACCAGATTGTAAACTTTTTTGAAACGATCAACCCCTTTCTGAAGTTTTCGAAGCTTTGTTAATCCAATTTTCAACCTTAACTTTTTCAGCATACAATAATTCTAATAGTGAAGATTACTCAATTAGTTTGAAGAATTCATCCTCTGAAATTATTTCAACACCAAGTTTTGTTGCTTTGTCGAGCTTAGCAGGCCCCATGTTTTCTCCGGCAATCAGTAGGTTTGTGTTTGATGAAACAGCACTCAATATCTTTCCTCCGTTTTTAATAACCAGTTCCTTGAGTTCGTCGCGTGAAATACGTTGAAATGTACCCGAAATGACCACCGTCTTCCCCTCTAAAACACCAGATTCTACTTTCCCGTCGTATTCCTCAGCCATTTTTAATCCATACCCTTCAAGTCGTTCAATTAGTTTTATATTCTCCTGATTACCAAAATAGTTTAATATGCTTTCGGCGATTCTATCACCCACTTCGTCCACGCTGATAAGCTCATCAAAGGTAGCATTTTTTATTTTTTGAAGCAAACCAAAGTGCGATGCGAGCTTTCTGGCAGTTGTCTCCCCAACATAGCGGATGCCAAGCCCGTAAAGGACTCTGTGGAAAGGAACCTCTTTGGACTTGCTGATGCTGCTGATTGCATTTGTTGCCGATTTTTGGGCAAAACGTTCCAATTTAACAAGCTTGTCGAAGGTTAAATCGAAAAGATCGGCAATGTTATGAATTAGGTTGTTGTTGAAAAGAAGTTCTACGGTTTCCTCTCCCAAACCATCGATGTTCATTGCCTTACGGCTTATGAAATGTATGATTTTTCCCTTGATTTGAGGAGGGCATCCTGTTTCGTTTGGGCAGTAGTGCTTCGCTTCTCCCTCGGGACGGACAAGTTGGGTGTCGCATTCGGGGCACGAAGATATGTAAACAACTGGTTTTGTATTTTCAGGTCTTTGATTTAGGTCAATACCTACGATTTTTGGAATAATTTCCCCGCCTTTTTCAACAAGAACAGTATCTCCTATTCTAAGGTCAAGAAGGGCTATTTGGTCGGCATTATGAAGCGATGCACGTTTCACGGTTGTTCCTGCCAAAGACACGGGCTCGAGGTTTGCAACGGGAGTGATTGCCCCAGTTCGTCCAACCTGATAATCAATCGACAGAAGTTTTGTGTTTGCCTGCTCGGCTTTGTATTTGAATGCAACAGCCCATCGTGGGGTTTTGGCCGTGAAACCCAGTTGGGTTTGTTGTTTGTAGTTGTTAACCTTAAGTACAACTCCATCAATGTCGAAGGGGAGGTTTTTTCGTGCACTATCCCAATTTGAAATGAATCCCTTTACATCATCCAAGGAGTTGCATAGATTGATATTTTCGGGAATCTTAAATCCCCACTCTCTTGCTTTAAGGAGATTTTGGTAATGATTGTTGAAAGGGAGCGATTCGCCAAGCAAGAAGTAAAGTAAACAGTCAAGTTTTCGTTCAGCTACAACCTTGGGATTAAGTAGTTTAAGAGTACCAGCCGCAGCATTACGAGGGTTAGCAAAGGGTGTTTCGCCGCTTTTAACTCTTTGTAAGTTTATTTCATCAAAAACTGAATGAGGCATCAAAATTTCACCCCTTATTTCAAACTCCTCGGGATAATCGTTGCCCGTTAGTTCCAAGGGAATAGAACGGATAGTTTTAACATTTGCTGTAACATCATCGCCCTGAATACCATCGCCCCGGGTAACAGCATGAGAAAGCTTTCCATTTTTATACGTTAGACCTATTGCTGCACCATCGTATTTAAGTTCACAAACATATTCGGGTTCCTGTGCAATTGTTTTTACAATTCTACTATGAAAATCATTAAGTTCTTCGAATGAGTAACAGTTTGCCAACGAAAGCATGGGGTACTTGTGCTTTACCTGAGAAAAACCTTCGGAGAGGTCGCTGCCAACCCTCTGAGTGGGTGATGTTTCGTCTTTCAACTCAGGGTACTTGTTTTCAAGTGCCTCAAGGTCACGAAGCATGGCATCGTACTCAAAATCTGATATTTCTGGCTTTGCCAGAACGTAGTAGAGATGATTATGACGGTTAAGTTCTTTTCTGAGTTGACTAACCCGTTTTACAACTTCCTTGGGTATCATGCTATAAAATATTTGGATAAAGATAATACAAATTTTGTATTTTTACCCCAAAGAATTAGGGCTATGCAGGATGGTTTAATCGAAAAACAGATAGTTAATAGGTATAGAGGATTGCTAAGGGCAAGTCGTGGTATTCTTTCATCTGATGATATTAAACTTGTTAGCAAAACCTTTAAGCATATTGTTGGTATTTATAGGAATAGAATTGACTCAAGTGGTGAACCTGAATTGTTTCATCTAATAGATGTTGCAAGGATATGTGTTGAAGAAATTGGCCTTGGTGCAACTGCAATTGCCAGTGCATTGCTACATGAATGTGTTCAGGATAAGTTGCTTACCCTTATAGAAATTGAGAAACGATACAACACTAGCATTGCCAATATAGTTGATGGGTTGACCAAAATATCAAACCTTGACCCAAAGAATCCTACTTCTCAAGCAGAGAATTTCAGAGAGCTTATACTGACTCTTTCAACCGATGCAAGGGTTGTGCTTATTAAGCTTGCGGAAAGGCTCGATGCAATGCGTAGGCTTAGCATTCAAAGCAAGGATGTACAGCTAAAGGTTTCGTGGGAAACTTTCCACCTATATGCCCCTCTTGCTCATAGGCTTGGCCTTTACCGATTGAAATCGGAGATGGAAGACCTTGCCATGAAATATACCAACTCACAGGATTATCAAAAGATTCTACGCAAACTTAAAAACACTACGGCAAGACGAAACAAACTTATCAAGGACTTTATTGCACCCATTGAAATTGAGTTACAAAATAGAGGCTTCGATTTTGAGATAAAGGGAAGGCCAAAAGCTGTTTACTCTATTTGGAAGAAAATGCAAAAGCAAGGGGTTGGCTTCGATGAGGTGTACGATGTATTTGCAATAAGGGTTATCTTGAACAGCCCACCAGAAAAGGAGAAATCTGACTGCTGGCAGGTTTACTCAATTATCACCGATTCATGGGCTCCAAACCCCGAGCGACTTCGCGACTGGGTCTCAGTGCCGAAAAGCAATGGTTATGAGTCGCTTCACACTACGGTTACTGGCCCAGAAGGGAAGTGGATAGAGGTTCAGATTCGAACAAAGCGAATGGACGATGTTGCCGAACGTGGTCTTGCAGCACATTGGAAGTACAAGGGGATAAAACAGGACAAAAGTTTAGATCAGTGGGTTGCGAAGGTGAGGGAGATATTAGAATCAGCCGCTAGTTCGCCTGAGGATTTGGTGGATCAGTTTAACCTGAACCTTTACCAGAAGGAGATTTTTGCCTTCACACCCAACGGTGATCTCAAAAAGTTTCCGCAAGGTTCCACAGCACTCGATTTTGCCTTCGAAATTCATTCCGATGTGGGCTGTAAGTGTATTGGTGCAAAGGTAAATGGTCGCAATGTAACCATAAAGCACAAGCTGCAGAATGGGGATGTTGTTGAAATTATTACTTCCAAGAATCAGAAGCCTAAAACCGACTGGTTACAATTTGTTGTTACTGGTAAGGCTAAATCGAAGATTAAACAGAGCCTCAAGGAGGAGAAGAACAAGCAGCTTGCTGTTGGGAAGGAGATGCTTTTCCGGAGGTTTAAGAACTGGAAAGTCACCGATACTGAGGAGGCAATTCAAACTCTTCGTAAACATTTGAAGCTGAAGAATTCAGCTCAGCTTTTTGAGCAAATTTCGCTGGAGAAAGTTAACCTTAGTGATCTTAAGTCAGTCCTGTTTCATGTAGAAGAAACACCTCCTGTTCCTGATATTCAGGAAGATAAAAAGGTCGATGAGAAGGAGTCGCAGGATTCATTCTCTTCGGATTACCTAATAATTGATGAGAGGTTAGTCAATATCGATTATAAGCTGGCCAAATGCTGTAAACCCATTTTGGGTGATGATATTTTTGGATTTGTTACCATAAATGAGGGAATTAAAATTCATAGAACTAACTGTCCGAATGCATACTTGCTTCATAATAAGTACAATTACAGGGTTGTGAAAGCACGATGGCGAGACTCAAAAACAGAAGCATCCTTCCAAACTACTATAAAGGTGATTGGATACGATGAGCTGGGCATGGTAAATCGGATCTCGGAACTTATTAGTAAGGATATGAAAGTAAACATGAGGGCATTTTCCATTACATCTTCCAATGGTATGTTTCAAGGTAGAATACAACTCTATGTATCTGATACAAAACATCTCGATATGCTTCTTTACAGGCTTGCTAAACTTAAGGGAGTTCAAAGAGCTGTTAGAGTTAACAGCGATTAAAATGGTTTCGGTATTTATTATTTGCTTAAAAAGCATTAGATTTGAATTTTTATTAAACTTGAAAAAATATTTGTAACATGAGTGTTCTAATAAATAAGAACTCAAAGATTTTGGTTCAAGGGTTTACTGGTAGCGAAGGAACTTTCCATGCTACCCAAATGATAGAGTATGGTACAAAGGTGGTGGGAGGAATTACACCGGGTAAAGGAGGGCAGAAACATCTTAACCTACCTGTTTTCGATACCGTTTCACAAGGTGTATATGAAACTGGTGCCGATGTTTCAGTAATATTTGTTCCTCCAGCTTATGCAGCCGATGCGGTTATGGAAGCAGCCAATGCTGGGGTAAGAGTAATAGTGTGCATCACGGAAGGGATTCCAATTGCAGACATGGTGAAAGTTAAGCATCTGCTTGACTCCCTGCAAGAAGTACGTTTGATAGGGCCAAATTGTCCTGGAATAATAACACCCGAAGAAGCAAAAGTTGGAATTATGCCTGGATTTATTCACAAGAAAGGTTGCGTTGGGGTTGTGTCTAGGTCTGGTACGTTGACCTATGAGGCAGTTGATCAGCTAACAAAGAGTGGCTTGGGGCAAAGTACATGTATTGGTATTGGTGGTGATCCAATAATTGGAACTACTACCCTCGATGCCATAAAACTCTTTAACAATGACCCTGATACAAAGGGTATTGTAATGATTGGAGAGATTGGAGGTAGCATGGAAGCCGATGCTGCTTATTGGATTAAAGAGAATGTTATGAAACCAGTTGTTGGATTCATTGCAGGTCAAACAGCCCCAAAGGGTCGAAGAATGGGTCATGCGGGTGCAATAATTGGAGGGACTAACGATACCGCTGCTGCCAAGATGGACATAATGCGTGAATGTGGCCTATATGTTGTTGATTCACCAGCAAACATCGGTGCCACTATGGGTAAGTTGCTTGGATAATGGAATAGTTTTAATTGTAATCATTAATATATTGCTCTAAAAGTGAGTACTATACACAAGATTCTGTTTGTTGTCATTTCGATTGTTATCATCCCTTTGCCTTTACAGGCACAGCGTATGGCTATTGAATTTGATAGGATTACAGTGGAAGATGGGCTGTCGCAGAGTACGATTTATTGTATCCTTCAGGATAGCAAAGGGTTTATGTGGTTTGGCACCGAGGATGGCTTGAATAGGTACGATGGTTACAGCTTCAAAGTTTTCAATCACGACCCAAACATAAGAGGAAGCCTTTCAAACAATAGGGTTATATCAATGATTGAGGATAAGGACGGACGCTTATGGTTTGCCACAATAGGAGGCGGTCTTTGCAGGTTTGATTATTCTACTGAAACCTTCGTTTCTTACAAGCATAATCCAGATGATCCAAATAGCATTAGCATCGACCGTATTATGTGCATTGCTGAGGATTCAAAGGGCAGACTATGGATAGGCACCGCTGAGGGCGGTTTGAATTGCTATGACCCATTAAATGGTTCATTTAAACATTATATTAATTCTGAGAATAATCGAAGTGTATTACCAAGCAATATCATTCGATCTTTATATTTCGATAGAAGCGGACAGCTATATATTGGTACAAATAGCGGAATAGCAAAATATGATCCTAAACAGGACACCTTTTCTCCATTTATAGTTAGAACTGAAAATGGTAATGAGTACCCTTTAAGGGTTGTTCGTAGGTTTCTTGAGGACAATCATGGCAATCTGTGGATTGCAACCGACGAGGATGGTCTTATTTTGTACAACCCAAAAAATGAAACATTCAGGATATTCTTGAAAAATCAAAAAGGAGGATTAGCAAGTAACACAATTCACGATTTATACCTTGACGATGAGGGAATTCTTTGGATTGGAACGTTTGGTGGTCTTCAGCGATATAGTATTGAGAGCAACACTTTTTATACATACGAGTACAATATGGCCGATCCAAGAAGTATTAGTAGTAATCTGATACGTTCAATTTATGAGGATAGAACCGGCGTTCTTTGGATTGGAACTTATAATAACGGGATTAATAAGTTTAACCTTAGAAACAAGAAGTTCATCGTTTATCGAAACGAACCAGGTAACCCTTTTAGCCTTCCGTCAACAACTATCAGGGCTATTGCCGAAGACAAAGAGGGGAATATTTGGATTGGTTCCTTCGGTGAGGGACTTATAAAACTAAACCCTCAAACAGAATCTTTCATCAACTATAAGCATAACCCTCAAGATAACAATTCTATTTCCAATAATTATATCACTGCAATTGCTATTGACTATGACGGAATAATATGGCTTGCAACAAATGATGGTTTATGTTATTTTAACCAGAAAACCAATAGATTTAAGACTTTCAAACATAACCCAAAAGTAAAGGGCTCTCTTCCCGATAGCAGAATACGAAATATTTATATCGATTCAAAAAATGTGATATGGGTTGCAACACTTAACAATGGCTTTTGCAGGTATAATGTGAGCGATGGTACATTTACCCATTTCTCTCAAAATCTCTCCGAACCAGCTTTATCGGTATCACAGGATAGAATCACTACTTTTTTTGAAGATAACAGAGGAAATTTCTGGATTGGCACAAGCGATGAAGGGTTAAACCTATTCGATAGAAGCACCGGAAAATTTAAGCATTACAAAAACACACCTAATGACAATAAGTCGTTAAGTATTAATAGAATAATGTCAATTTTTCAGGACAGTTCTGAACGTTTGTGGGTTGGCACAGGTGGGGGAGGTTTAAATCTCTTTTCCTATGAGGATGAGAGTTTTACAGCCTTCCGAAAGGCAGATGGGCTACCAAACGATGTGGTTTTTGGTATTCTTGAGGATAATAACGGATACTTATGGCTAAGTACTAACCATGGAATTTCTAGGTTTAACCCTAATGCTGTTGATGGGAATAAGTTTAGAAATTTTGACAAGTCAGATGGACTTCAAAACAACGAATTTTCCGAAGGGGCTTTCATGAAATCTCGTTCAGGGTTACTCTTTTTTGGAGGTATTAATAACTTTAATGTTTTCGACCCATCAAAGATAAATGATAATCCAAATCCACCTTTGGTTTATATAACACATGTAAGCATTTTCAATAGAAATGCAAAGCCAGGCGAAAAAACCGAGGAACAGATAAATCTACTTGAAGAAGAAAGTATTTCCCTAGATTACTGGCAAAATAATATCTCAATTCACTTTACTGGTTTACACTATGTTGCTCCCTCAAAAAACAGGTACAAGTATATCCTTGAAGGCTTTGAGAATATATGGGTTAGCCCTAGAGAAGGATTGCGTTTTGCTACATATACCAACCTAAAGCCAGGCGAATACACCTTTAGAGTTATTGCATGCAATCCCGATGGGGTTTGGAATGAAACGGGAGATAGCCTAAAAATTACCATTCGCTCACCTTTCTGGAATAAATGGTGGTTCTATATGTTAGTAGGGCTTGTGTTTGCAGGGATGGTTTATGTTTATGTCTTGTATCGAGAAGCTAGTTTGAGGCAGAAGAAGGAGGAGCTAGAAGAAATGGTTGCTTTACGAACAAAGGAGATTTCGGAACGAAACATTGAAATACAACTTCAGGCAGAGAGGCTTAAGCAAGCAAATGAAGAAATTATTGCTACTTCTGAGGCTCTTGCAGAGCAGAACAAGGAACTTCAGGACAAAAACGATGAGATATCGTTACAACGTAACGAGCTTGAAAACCAGCGAAATTCGTTGGCTAATCTAGCCTGGGAGTTGCAAGATAAGAACGAGGAGATTACCAACCAACGAAACGAGATTGAGAAGCAGAAAGATTTGCTTTCGCTGCAGAAAAAGGAGATTACCGACTCAATAATGTATGCAAAGAGGATTCAACAAGCTGTTCTTCCTCTTCAAGAACAAATAAAAGAATTGTTCCCAGAATTCTTTATTTTCTATCGACCAAAAAGTATAGTAAGTGGTGACTTCTATTGGGCTACCCGAATTGATGACTTCCGAGTTATTGCTGCTGTCGATTGTACTGGACATGGAGTTCCTGGTGGTTTCATGAGTATGTTGGGGGTGTTGATGCTCAATGAAATAGTTGTTCACCGGAAGATTCTTGATCCCGCTCAAGTTCTTAACCAGTTGCGCCAAAATACAATATCTGTACTTCATCAAAGGGGTGAACTTGGTGACACGGGTGATGGAATGGATATATCCCTATGCATTATCGACGACAAAAATAGGATACTGAAGTATTCAGGCGCAAACAATCAAGTGATTGTTATTCAGGATGATGTGGATGGAAAGGTTAACTTTATTGACCTCAAACCCGATAGGATGCCAATCTCATATCACTTAGTAATGAAGTCGTTCACAACACATCAGATTGAACTAACCGATAATTCAACTATTTTTATGTTCTCCGATGGTTTAATCGACCAATTTGGAGGCGATCATAATAAAAAGTTTCAGCTTTCCCGCCTAAAGAGTTTTGTTAGTGAACATATTAACCTTCCCCTTGAGTCACAAGGAATAGCCTTGGAACAGTTTTTTGATAGCTGGAAGGGGGATAACTATCAGGTTGACGACGTTTTGGTTATGGGGCTTAAGGTTTAATTTTACTTTTATTGTTATGGTTTTAAGCCTGTTGAACACATTTATCGCTTCAAGGCTTCATGCATTATCTCAATAGGATGTAATGCTAATCTTCCTGTTCCATCCTTTATATGATGCCTACAGCTAGTTCCAGGCGCAGTTATGACAGTTTCGTTGATTGCTTTTCGGATTTCTGGAAATAAAACAAGTTCGCCAACCTGCATCGAAAGGTCGTAATGTTCTTTTTCATACCCGAAAGAGCCTGCCATTCCGCAACAACCACTAGGTATTTCTTTAACTGTAAAGCCCTTCGGAAAGTTGAGCATAGAAAGGGTTGGTAACGTTGATGCGACCGCTTTTTGCTGGCAATGACCATGTAATAAAATGGTCTTGTTAAGTTCAACAAACTGATTACTGTTGATATTATTCAATTCAACTTCATGCGTAAAGAATTCTTCGAAGAGAAAACAATTCTTTGACAACCCTATTGCTTTCTCTCTTAAATCTTCGGTAACAAGTTCGGGATACTCGTCTCTAAAGCTAAGTATTGCTGAGGGTTCAATACCTATAAGTGGTTGTTCCTGCGTAACAATTCCACTCAGAATTTTTACATTCTTGCAAGCAATCCTTCGAGCAGTATTCAGCAAACCTTTTGAGATATAAGTTCTTCCACTTTCAAACACAGGGGCAATTGAGATTTCATAACCCAAAGCCTCAAGTAGCTCAATTGCTTTTATTCCTATTTTTGTGTCGTTGTAGTTTGTAAACTCATCGGCAAGCAGAAAAACCTGCTTTTTGAATTGATCTTTCTTCCTTTTTTTTCTAAACCATGTTTTTAGTGAAGTTGTTTCTAATAAAGGAAGTTGACGATGGATAGAGAAACCCAAAACTCTCATTATCAAACTTCTAGTAATAGCATTTGATAGGAAGAAGTTTGTTATTCTGGGGGCAATACTACCAATTGAGTTTATTCTGGTAATATTTGCTACCATCCAGTTACGCAGCGGAGTTCCATGCTCTTTGTACCAATGGAAAAGGAACTCAGACTTGAACTTGGCCATGTCAATACTCGAAGGGCACTCGCTTTTACAACCTTTACATGATAAACAAAGATCGAGAACGTCATATATCTCCTTGTGATTAAATGGATTATCATTCCTGCTGTGAGTTAAGAATTCTCTTAGTATGTTTGCTCTGGCGCGAGTTGAATTTCTTTCGTTTTGTGTTGCCATATAGCTTGGGCACATTGTCCCTCCAGCAGCATAAGTCTTTCTGCAATCACCTGAACCATTGCACTTTTCCACAGCTCGAAGAATCCCTCCCTCTTTCTGGAAGCTGAAAATAGTTGCTATTTCTCTAGTTGGTGCTCCGGGCTCATAGCGAAGGCTGGTGTTGAGTTTTGGCGAATCGACAATTTTTCCTGGGTTAAAAATTCCAGATGGATCCCAAGACTTCTTAACCTCCGTAAGCATTTGGTAAACCTTATCTCCCAATACTATGGGGATAAGCTCACTGCGGAGCCTACCGTCGCCATGTTCACCACTAAGTGAGCCTCGATACTTCTTAACAAGATGGGCAACGTCAATGGCAATATTTCGGAAAATCTCAACTTCATTAGGATTTTTAAGATTAAGAACCGGTCGAAGGTGCAGCTCACCACTACCAATATGAGCATGATAAACACAATCGAGATTGTATTTGCTAACAATGCTGGCAAACTCTTCCATATAGTCGGGTAGCTTTTCTACTGCAACGGCTGTGTCTTCAACAAGAGAAACGGGTTTAGCGTCTCCTTCGATATTTGATAGAACACCTAATCCGGCTTTACGTAAGGCCCAAACTTTTGCGATGTCGTTTCCTCTTATAACAGGGAAATGGTATCCTAAACCTAATCTTCGCATTTCTTCCTCCATCGATTGAGCCAGGCTACTTATCTCCTCCTGAGTGTTTTTGGCAAACTCAACAATTAGAATTGCTCCTGGATCTCCCTGCACGAAGTACCTGTTCTTTTGCTGTTCAATGTTCCCTTTCGTGCAATCGAGTATTAAATGATCCATTAGTTCCACAGCTCCAGGCTTATACTTTAGTGCAATGAGGTTTGCTTTGAAGGCTTCCTCTCTTTTCTCAAGGTGAACACAAACTACGGCCTTTTCTGGTGGGGGAAGGGGAACCAAGTTTAGCTTAATTTCGGTGATTATACCTAATGTTCCTTCCGATCCTGCAATGAGTTTGCAAAAATTGAATGGTTTGTCATTACCCCTAAAAATATCGCAATCCAATAGAAGGTCAAGGGCATAGCCAGTGTTTCGCCGTTTAATTATACTATCTGGATACTGGTTAGCGATTTCCTCTTGATTTTCAGAATTTGATAGCAAACCAAAAATTTGACGATACAAATCACCTTCACGATTCGAAAGTTTCTGTTTTTCAGTAAATTGATATTTTGTTAGGTTGCCAAACTCGTATTCTAGCCCATCGTCAAGAATCATTTTTAGCGAAATGGTATGATCGCGAGTGCTTCCATATATAATGGAATGTGCTCCACATGAATTATTACCAACCATTCCGGCAATCATGCACCGGTTTGAGGTAGAGGTTTCTGGACCAAAGAAAAGCCCGTAGGGCTTCAAGAAGCGGTTGAGCTCATCGAGGATTACACCAGGCTCAACCCTAACCCAGCCTTCTATGTCGTTGATCTCAAGTATTTTTCCCCAGTAACGCGAAATGTCAACAATAATAGCTTTACCAACAACTTGCCCTGCCAAAGATGTCCCTGCTGCCCGTGGGATGAGAGGAATCCCCTTTTCCTTTGCATATTTCACAAGGATAACCAAATCGTTTTTACCTTTTGGAAGAGCAACAGCTAGAGGGATTTCGCGGTAAGCAGAAGCATCGGTAGCATACTGAAGAAGAGTGGATTTATCGCAAAGCAATTCGCCTTCAAGCGATTGTGAAAGTTCTTCAAAACCTTCAATTGTATGGATATTTTGCATTTTAACTTTGGGATTTGTGCGCTAAAATATGAAAATAAACTACTTTTGCAATGAATAACAAATCAATAAATGTAACCAACTATGAAACTACTCGAAGGAAAGACTGGTTTAATAACTGGAGCAGCACGTGGGATTGGTCGTGCTATTGCTATATCCTTTGCCAAGGAGGGTGCAAATGTTGCCTTTACCGATATGAAAGCAGATGAAAACTTTTCAAGCCTTGAGGCTGAACTTATCGCTTTAGGTGTTAAAGCAAAAGGTTATGTTTCAGATGCCAGTAAGTTTGAAACATCGCAAGCTCTTGCCGATGAGGTTGCTAAGGATTTTGGCTCCATCGATATTCTTGTGAATAATGCCGGCATAACACGTGATACTCTGCTGATGAGAATGTCGGAAGAGCAATGGGATCTGGTTATTAATGTTAACCTTAAATCGGTTTTTAACCTCACTAAAGCCGTTCAAAAGTACATGCTCAAGCAGAAAGCAGGTTCAATCATTAACATGAGTTCCGTGGTTGGTGTTTCTGGAAATGGAGGCCAATCAAACTATTCTGCTTCTAAAGCAGGAATAATTGGTTTTACTAAATCTATTGCTAAAGAGCTTGGCTCTAGGAATATCCGCTGTAATGCAATAGCCCCTGGATTCATTATCACCGAAATGACCTATCAACTACCTGAAGAGGTTAGAAACGAATGGGCATCAAAGATTCCATTGAAACGAGGAGGAACACCAGAGGATGTGGCAAACGTTACGGTATTTCTTGCATCAGAAATGTCGGCGTACATTAGTGGGCAGGTTATCAGCGTTTGCGGCGCTATGAATACATAGCTTTGTAAATAATTCACAAGCGGTTAAGCCTCAGTCATTGAGTTGTTTAACCGCTTTTTTATTAATCTAATCTCTCAAATACTTGGTTAAGCATCCTTATAAGTTCTTTTACCTCAATAGGACTTAAGTCTTTTGTTGCCTTTTCAAGGACAGATGCTTCAATTTTAGTAAGTTTATCTTTTAAACTTTTTGCATATTTTGTAAGTGAAATGAGATAGGCTCTCCTATCCGAGGGGCTTGAAACTCTGTTTACCAAATCATTACGCTCCATTCCATCGATAATTCTCGTAAGGCTTGCATTGTCTTTACAGGTTCTTTTGGCAAGTTGTCCTATGCTTATATTATCTTCTTTCCAAAGCCACTCTAGTACAATAAAATAATCGGGTGTAATGTCTGAATGGCCTATGCTGCTTAGCTGCTGGCTTAGTTCAGTACGATATCGAGATGCAACCCTAGTTATCACAAATGCAAATGAAAATGAGTGCATGATCGTAGATTTTTCTGCAATGATAAGCAATTTTCATTAGGTTGAAATCATTGTGTTTTACCAACGATAGAACAAAAAGTACAATTCCTTGTTATTACAATTAAAAAAGAGGAACTATGGCAAAGTTTTTTGTTTTGTTAATCATAGTTTTAGCATTTCTCACAAATTTGATTCCCATGAATCAAACTGAATTTAATACAATGGAGACGAATAAAGATAGTTTGAGAGTAAAGTTAACCCCTATACAATACCTTGTAACACAGGAAAAGGGAACAGAAAGACCGTTTACCGGTGAGTTCTGGAACTTTTTTGGTAAGGGTACATACCACTGTGTCGTATGTAATTCCAAACTTTTTGAGTCGGAAACAAAGTATCATTCGGGTTGTGGATGGCCAAGTTTTTTCGATAGTAGGTATTCTGACAGCATTATTGAAAAGCCCGATTACTCACATGGTATGATTCGTACAGAGGTGCTTTGCAAAAGTTGTGGGGCTCACCTTGGGCATGTCTTCAATGATGGACCAAAACCTACAGGAATTCGGTATTGTATTAATTCAGCCTCACTAAAATTCATAACAAGCAATGAGAATTGAAATGAAACCCCAGACATATAAAATATCGGCATTCCCTTTGAATGTTATTCTATTTCCTAACGAAGAGATTCCTTTAAGAATCTTTGAGCCAAGATACAAGCAGCTTATTACAGAGTGCTTAGAGGATGGAGTACCATTTGGAATTCCCTACACTCATTCGGGTGATATTTCCGCTATTGGAAGCGAGGTTGAAATAGTAAAACTTGTTGGTCATAACTCAAACGATGATATGGTTATACTTATTAGAGGTAAAACGCTATTTAAAACAATTGAGCTTGTGAAACGATTACCCGATAAGCTATACGGTGCAGCCCTTGTAGAAACATTTCATCCTGATTTCTCAACTACAAACCCCGAAATTGCTGTTAAGGTGAAAACATTGAAGCTTAACCTAAATCGTCAGCTTGGAACAATGGTTATTACCGATAGCATCAATCTCCTTGATATTGCAACCTCCCTAATGCTGAAACCTGAAGAAA
>CAYZSD010000072.1:0-15913 GCA_964481075.1 uncultured Rikenellaceae bacterium
TGGTAGAGCACATCCCTTTTAAGTATGGGGTCCTGGGTTCGAATCCCAGCTGAATCACAGACAAAAAAAGCAGCCTTAAAAAGCTGCTTTTTTTATTTAGGACATTATTATTAGAACTGTGATTGAATGCAAACATAGGGAAGTTTAATTCCGCTGAACTCAAAAAGTTCAATGCCTGACTCCTTCATCTCCTCATCTTCAATCTCGTAGTGCCATTCAACAAGTATTGGGATTCCCAGCTCTGAAAATTCGTTAATCTTTTGAAGAAAAGTAATTAAGTACTTATAGGTGGCAGAGTTAAAGTACCTGAAGAAAAAAATAACTTTAAGGTTTCTCTTGTCGTTTTGCTGGGTAAGGAATAGTTTATACTCGTCAATCCATTCCATTACTGGTTGGAAAAATTTTGTGATATTCTCAGGGTGCGAGATTCCAATCACCTTAAATGTATTGGTTTTTGGATCGAGTAACACCTCTGGAGAATCTTTCTTTGGCTTAATGTGAAATTTTTCCATCACGTAGTAGTAGTTAATTATTATATGACCACCCTATTTGTTACTCCACTTTTGGTACAAAACTAAACGGTATGTTAAGCAATTCTGAGAACTCTTCACCAGCCTCCTCAAGTTCAACATCGTACTGGGGAAACTTCCAGATTACGCTCACCTTTTTCCCTGCCTTATGCATATCCCTTAGCTTGGAAAGGATTATGAGAATCATTTTTGAGGATGCGGTATTGAAGTATTCAAAATCGAGTTCAATGTTGGTAATATCATTTGGATTTTGAATGTACTCTTCAAACCATTCGATAACGGGATTAAAAAAACTTTTCACGTCCTCGGGAAGGCACTTCCCAGAGATTTGAAACTGTCCTTTCTCCTTATTAAGAAGGACAAAAGGTGTTATCTCGGTTGCAAGAATGGTTAATTCGTTCATTGTATTTATCTATGCGTTATCCTCAAAAGAAGCTATACGAAACGTAGAACAGCTTGGCGTAAGATTTAGTAGCTTATAAAGTTGAAAGGAACCTCAACAATGTCAGCGTAATCCTCACCAGCATCCTGCATATCCTCATCGTCTTCTTGGTAATGCCAATCGATTGTTACTTTGTGACCTGCCTCCATTATTCCCTTAAAAAGTTCAAACACTTCGAGAAGCATTTTCGAGGAAGCTGTGTTAAAATATTCCATCTTAACCACAAGATGGGTGTCGGGATGAGGCGATTTTGAATACTCCTTAATCCAATCGAGGACTGGGTTGTAGAACTCCTTAACATCTTCGGGTAGTGATTTGCCAGAAATTGATAGCTTACCTGACCCCTTATCAAATAGAATTTCAGGAGTTTCGCGTGTCCCTTTGATACTCAGAACATCCATGTTACTTTGGGTTAATTATTAATAACTATTTAAAAATCAGAATTCTCTTGTATTATACTCTATCTTGCGAATAACAAATTTAGGAATAAATAACCAATCTTGCAAAAGTGAAAGCAATAATAGAAAAAAAAACTAAAAAAAACAATTCAATACGATAATTACAGGAGCTTTTGGAAATCTTCGCCTGTTGGACTCTGGAACACCTTCAATTCAAATTGAGGTATGATGGAGAGAATGTGATCGAATATATCGGCCTGAACCCCTTCGTATAGAATCCATGCTTTTTCGAGGGAGAAACAGTAAATCTCAATAGGTATGCCCTTGTCGGTTGGTTGTAGGTGTCGAACCATGCATGTTGCTTCCTTGCTAACCTTTGGGTTATTCTTTAGGTAAAACTCGATGTACCTTCTGAACACACCAAGATTGGTCATTCGTCTCCCATTTACAGGCATGGTAATATCAAATCCCATTTGAGCGTTATACTCTTCAATCTCCTTTGAACGAAGTTCAATATAATCCTTTAGATAGTGAACTCTCTTAAGCTTTTCGAGGAGTTCTGGGGAGCAAAACTTTACACTTCGCATATCAATAAAGATGGATCGTTTTATCCTTCGTCCATCCGACTCTTCCATCCCCTTCCAATTGGTAAAACTCTCAGATACAAGTGAATACGTTGGGATTGTGCTAATGGTACGATTCCAATTCTGTACTTTGACAGTATTTAGGGTTATTTCAATTACTGTTCCATCGGCATTGCGGCTGGGCATTTCAATCCAATCACCTATTTTAACCATGTTATTTGCAGAAACCTGCACCGAAGCGACCAGACCAAGAATTGAGTCCTTAAATACAAGCATTAATATTGCCGCCGAAGCGCCCATTCCTAGGAAAAGATTCATGGGGTTTTTGTTAAGCATTACCGATACGATAAGAATAGCCCCAACTATATAAAGCAGAATAATTGCAACCTGAATAAACCCTTTAATAGGTCGATCTTTCGCCGAAGGAAGAGTTAAATACATGTCGTGCAATGCATTAAACAAAGAATTAATTACAATAATCCATACTGAAATTAGGTATACTCGTGTTAATTTTTCGATAAGGTGGGTTAACTCAACATTGTAGTCGTAAAGAGCAACGCCTATTGTGAATTGTATCACTAAAGCAGGGGCCAGGTGGGAAAGCCTTTGAAATACCTTGCGTTGCACAAGAAAATCGTCCCACTTATTCTCTGTTCTCCTTGTGATATAAGTTAAGCCCGATACAATAAACCGTTTTACAATATAATTTGCAATTAATGCTAGTATAACAATTGATAAAAGTGAGATTATAACTTTGACTAGCTGTGCAATATCGGACGTGACTCCAAAATTCAACAACCAAGTTTCAAACTCCTCAAGAAACTGATAGTTTTTTTTTAGATGGTCTTCCATTATCAAATGATTAAATGACAAGATGTGATGTTTTTTGAAAGGGTAAAAGTAGTAATTTCAAGAAATAGAAAAAAAAACTATTTTTGTCACTACCAATAAAAAATATAGTTCAATGGAAACAAGAAAGCAAAATAAAATACTTGTCTGCCTCGACTTTCAGGAGCAATCGCTCATAGCTTTGCAGCAATGTTACGATTTAGCTAAGTTTATCAATGCACAGGTGGTTCTGCTTTATGTTATTGAGTCGAACGATTTTTTTACAGGCTTTTTCAATCCTAACCTCGAGAAGGTAAAGGTTGAAGTTGAAGAAAGGCTCAAACGATTAGTTGATAAGGAGTGTGCCGAATCGGGGCTTAACTTTATCTACGAAATTGAGGTAGGAAAAGTTCACGAAAGGATTGTCTATAAAGCACAAGAAATAAAAGCTCGATTCATCATAATGGGTAAGAATGGGTCGCACCAAGGGATTAAACGTTTCTTAGGCTCAAATGCTATTAAAGTAATAAGTGAATCCCATTGCCCTGTGATTTCGGTTAAAGGTAGAGGAAGCATCGGGTATAAAAATATTGTCCTCCCCCTTGATCTTAGTAAAAGTACTCAAGAAAAAGTAGCAAGCGCAATCTCATTTAGCCGATTTTTTGGGTCTCATATTCACGTTGTTACTGTTCACTCCAATGCACTAATACTTCCAACAAGCAAGATTTACAAAAAGCTCAAGCGGGTACAACGTACCCTCGAAAATAATGGGGTACACTGCACAAATCGCCTCATCAAACGTTCAAAGCTGGATGAGCATGAGCATGTTCTTCAGTACGCTGATGAAATTCATGCCGACCTCATTATGGTAATGACTCATCAGGAAGGAAGGTTTAGAGACTACTACATTGGCGGATTCGCCCACCGCATCATTAACGAGTCCGACATTCCTGTCCTTAGCATCATTCCATCAATGCCAATAAAGGATACAGAAGAAACACTGGTTGAATCGGTTGTTGATCCTTTCAACCTATTCTAGTACATTCTGATTCTTTCCAATAATTTCACTTGTTTTCTTCTAAAGGCTTTAAAAACAACTAAATGAACGAATCTCTACTTAGGTCGCTAATCAAGTTGTTTGCCTTCATTGTCGATAATGAGGAGGGTAGAATTTCAAGTTCAGCACGCCGTGTTGTTGCCGATTTCCTTGAAAAGGATTTTAACCGCGAACAAATCAGGGACTACCTTGATGACATGGATTACTTCGCCGATAGTCTCGATGTAGTTGATTTTGACCCAGTTGGCGTCTATAAAAAGATTGTTGAGGCGATAAAAAAAACATGCGGAAAAATAAATAGTGAATTCGAACAAAATCAAAAGGTTTGGCTAATTCTTCAGCTTATTGAGTTTTTAGGTGACTCGGGGTTCGTTTCGAAAAAGAAGTTAGATTTAATTAGTATCATCGCCCAGGAATTCTATATGCCCGATTTGGATTTTACCAACGGTAAGAACTTCATCCTTGCCAATGAACCTGGCGATATGCCAATGAATATCAATGTAATACTAATCGATGGTTTGAAGGATAGTGCATTCAAAGAAATTCAACACATCTACCAACCCAACCTTTCAGGAAAACTATTTGTTCTTCGAATTGCAAGTACCGATACTTTATTGGTCAAGTATTTTGGTGATAACAACCTGTTTCTCAACAGTAAAACCATAAAACCAGGCAGGGCTTATATTTTTGGCATTGGAAGCGTGATAAGAAACCCAAGAATTGAACCCATCTATTATAATAGGATATCGGGCCAATTCTACCAATCATGGAGCAAGACAAACATTAGGTTTACAGCAGTTGACATCGAGTATCGCCATAAAGGAAGTCAGGATGGGGTTCATCGTTTTACTTTTGATGCCCACTCAGGTCAACTGATAGCTATTATGGGTGGAAGCGGTGTGGGAAAATCAACTCTTATCAACTTGCTTAATGGAAATCTCAAATCAGCAAACGGAGAAATTTTTGCAAATGGTTATGAAATAAGTGAAAACAAGGCCCAGTTAAAAGGTGTTATGGGCTATGTTCCACAGGACGATCTTTTGGTTGAAGATCTTACTGTTTTTCAAAACCTGTACTATGGAGCAAAGTTGTGTTTTAGCGATAAGTCGGAGCAAGAAATTGTTAAGCTGGTTGAAGCAACCCTTGCTGACTTCGATCTAGTAGAAGCACGCAACCTAAAAGTAGGTAATCCTGTTAACAAGTTCATTAGTGGTGGGCAGCGAAAACGCCTAAACATTGCAATGGAGCTTATCCGAGAGCCTGCAATTCTTTTTGTTGATGAGCCAACCTCTGGGCTTTCGTCGTTCGATTCGGAACGTATCGTTCTGCTTTTAAAGCGACAAACGCTAAAGGGTCGAATAGTTATTGCCAATGTTCACCAGCCTTCATCGGATGTTTATAAACTTTTTGATAAGGTGCTAGTGATGGATCAGGGTGGAAGGGTGATATTCCAAGGAAACCCCATGGATGCTGTTGTTTACTTCAAAACTGAAGGACAGTACCTAAAGGCCGAAGAAAGCGAGTGCCTATGCTGTGGAAACGTTAATACCGAGTTAATTTTCAGGGTAATAGAAGCTAGGGTTGTGAATGAGTATGGCAAGCTAACCCGAAAGCGAAAGCGTTCAGCCAAAGAGTGGTATGAGCAATATCTTACTACAATACAGAATAACATCAAACCCACTACCCATAGAAATGTTATTCCGATACCTGAAAACAATTTTAGTATTCCAAACCGTTGGGAACAAAGCTGGCTTTTCTTTAAAAGAAATCTGGTGAGTAAGTTTTCAAACAGGCAGTTCATGCTTATAGCGCTTATCGAAGCACCTGCCCTTGCCCTTATACTAGGATTCTTTTCGAAGTTTATTAGTGGAAGCCCTACGCTTCCAAATGAATATGTTTATAGTAATAACGACAATATACCCAGCTTCCTTTTTATGAGCGTAGTAGCGATTTTCTTCATGGGGCTTACCATAAGTGCTGAAGAGATTATCCGTGACCAAAGGGTACGCCAACGGGAAAAGTTCCTAAATCTCAGCTACTTTAGCTACATAAACTCAAAGGTTTTGACCCTTCTTATTGCCTCTGCAATACAAAGTTTCCTTTTTACAGCCGTTGGAAACTACATACTTGAAATTCAAGGTGCTTTTCTAAGCACATGGTTAATCCTATTCTCTAGTGCTGTGTGCGCCAATTTGATAGGTTTAAACATTTCGTCTGCCCTCAACTCTGTTGTATCGATATATATAACTATACCACTTATACTGGTTCCTATGCTACTAATGAGTGGTGTAATTGTTAGCTACGACAAGCTTCACCGCTCCATGCTTCATCCCCAATACGTACCAATAGTTGGAGAACTAGTCCCAATAAAATGGTCGTACGAAGCCCTTTGTGTTCAGCAGTATAAGAGTAACTTGTTCAACAAGCATTTTTTTCGCTTCGATCAAGAACTTAGCAACAGTACGTATATCGCATCACTGGTAATACCTCGTCTTCAGCAAAAGGTTGAAGAGGTGAGAAAAAACTACCTGCTTGAAAATCACGAGACGACATACGTTTCTAGCATTTTGCTCATAAAGAATGAACTGGAAAGTTTAAGAAACGAAAATGTAGCCCATGGCTTTCAGTTTCCTAATGAAAAATTCTATAGTGATCTTGGGGAAAATCACCAGAAAATCGATTCTCTTTCGCTCTTCCTAACATCGTTGAGAAGTTATTACATTGATAAATTCAAGGAGGTTAGCACGCAAAAGGACAAATACTATGAAAGTATGGTTGCAAAGATTGGGGGTGTCCAAGTCTTCATGGAGCTAAAACGGAACAACCATAATAACGCTTTGGAAGAATTGGTTCTTAATAAAAAGGAAATTGAGAAAACCGTGGTTGTTGGTGACAGAATCTATAGAAGGTATAACCCAATCCATGCAATCCCAACCAGCCCTTATGGCAGAGCCCACCTCTTTGCCCCTGAAAAAAGAATTGGGAGTATTAAAATCGATACTTTGTGGTTTAACACATTGATTATTTGGCTAATGACATTTATGCTTTACCTTAGCTTGCTAGCTAACCTATTTAGATCAATAAATAAGTACTTAGAACGTTTTAAATTTAGAAGGCTCGCACGAAGGATAGCTTTATATATACCTAAGTAAACAAGATGTTACAAGTTTGCATGACCTATACAAAAATTATTTTTGCATTTTTAGCTTGTAGCATTGGATTCTATTCGTTATCTTTGGATAAACTTATTACGGTATGAAGCTTGGGATAATGACCAAGAATGAGTGTGTTGATTTCATTGAGTTCAACATTACTGGCGACATAGAAAACTACAACAAGTGCGACTCCGAGTCGCTATACTTAAATTGTAATGTTTTCAATATCTATGCTAGCTGCTTTGAACGAAGCAATAACCTTTTTGAGTTTGTTGGGCAAACAATGTACAACAGCAGAAAGATTATTCCACTGAGGAATGCGCTTAGGGGAAACTTAATTCTATTAAAGGATATTGAAAATCTTAACGAATTCAAGAAATATGTTACAGGTATTTTTCTTGGTCGCGATCTTATCATTGACCTAGCAAAAGCCGATCCAAATTGGGAGAATTGCTGGATATATTACCTCCGAAGACTCATTATTATCAACCGCGACCTATTGAAACTTGTTGATCGTTGTATCGAGGAAGAACGTATTCTTTGGGTTATTGGCTACTAAATTGTAAATTCCATTGAGCCCAGAAGGCTCAGAATCTTCCCTTCTAACTTTGAATCAATAGCATAAGCACTATTCTCCCGTCTAAATTGATAATTGCTTCTGAATTGTTCGAACAGTGCAGGGTTTTTGGTCAATGCAAAGAAATCGAGCTGTATTGGGAAAATATCTGCAAATAACTTCTTGTAATCCAAATAATTATCACTAGTCGTATATTTTTCACCCTGAAGGTGGATTTTTTCTGTACAAGGATTTGGATTAGGTGTCCAATTATTGAGACCAAACCCAAAATGTTCAGAGATAGACCTTACAGCAGAAATGGATGCATTTAACTTTCCCTCAATGCTATAGCCCGCAATATGCGGTGTGCCAAGACTAACCATATCAAGAAGTTCCTTTGAAATATTTGGTTCATCCTCCCAAACATCAATGGCTGCTATTATACCTTTCTTTTTAATTGCCCAAATAATTGATTTCGTGTTAACAACTTCACCCCTAGAACTATTTATAATCAATGTGCCAGGTTTTATTTTCTCAAAAAAAGCATTGTTTGCCAGATGGTAAGTAGGGTAAATCCCATTGAAGGAAAGTGGTACATGAAATGAAATCACATCGCAACGCGAAGAAATCTCATCCATTGAAACAAAATGGGCTAAACCTTCTGCTTCCTGACGAGGTGGATCACATAGAAGAACCTCAAAACCAAGGCCATGAAGTGTCCTTGCAACTCTACTCCCGATGTTTCCTACTCCTACAATTCCAATTATCTTTTTTCTTGCCTTATCTTGATTTAAAAGCTCAAGCCAAGAAATTGCAGCCAGAAACCACTGAAGGACACCGCCAGCATTGGAACCAGGGGCATTAAAAACCTTTATTGAATGCTCATTACAGTAAGCTAAATCGATATGATCTGTTCCAATGGTTGCAGTTGCAATAATTTCTACCTTAGAGCCTTGCAAAAGAGTTTGGTTGCAAGTAGTTCTTGTCCTAACAATCAATGCGTTAGCATTATGTACTACTGCTTGATTTATATCTGCACCCTTGATATACGATACATCATGAAAGTACGATTCAAATACTCCCCGAATGTAAGGTATATCGGCATCGACAACTATTTTCATCAAGGATAAAGTTACTGCTAATTCTGAAGGAAACCTCTGAAGTAGAGGAAGGTACCCATTGCATAATCTAGAATTGCCGACTCGTGTGTCCCATTCGTAATAGTAACCAGTTCTACGTTGGTTGCACCAAGTTGGGTCATTGCTTGAAAAGCTGTTTGAGAATTAAAGTAAGGCACAAGGTTATCATCGGTTCCGTGGTACAATCTGAGCGGAGCCAAGGGTTTCCAATTGAAACAATCGTTATCTTGAACAGCAGCTATGAAATCTGTGTCCAATCCTGAATTGTAACTACTTATAAAACTTTCCGTTAGCAACAAAGAAGGGTTAGTTTCAATTGGTGTAAAAACGCCATGATTTGCAATTTGTGTTGCATAGGGTTCGTTGAAGTAGTAACTGTAAGGGCGTTGAAGCTGGGGATACAATTTATTATAAACATCTAAAACCCAAACAAATGTATTTATGTGAATCTGATTCTCGTTGGAGTTAACTACCCAATCGACGGTAGCCGACTTGTTGTAGGCTCCAGAACCTACAGTTACAGCAGTGATATTGAACTCGTTGGGATGCTCTTCCTGGAGTAGTTTGAACATGGCCATAGTAGCAAAACCTCCTTCAGAGTAACCAGATAAAAACAGCTTATCGTTTGGCAAATCAACGCCCACTTCTTTAAAATACTCATATGACGCTCTTAACATATCGCGGCAAGCGGTTGCAAGTGAGGCTCTATGCTCGTAAGGATGTTCGATGTGTTTCGATTCACCATACCCTAAGTAATCGGGAACAGAAAGGATAAACCCTGCTGATGCAAAGAGAGTTGCAAGTTCAGTAAACCCCGACTGGAAGTTCGAAGGGGCGCTTGCTTCGTTGGTAATTGTTCCATGCTGAAAACTTACCATTGGAATAGGATCGGCTGTGTTAGGAACAACCAATGCACCGCTTGCATTAATTTGCTCTCCTTGCGGTGTAACAGTTTTATATGTAATCCGAATTGCTGAAACCCCATGCTTAATGAAAAGGGTAGCATCGGAGGGTAACATACCGCTTTCTAAAAGCAAATTTTTAACCTGTTCTCTTGTATAAACCCTAATTACTTCTCTGTCAACTAAATATTTGGAAGTGAAATCGGAATCGGGTTCATCCTTTGTACAAGAAAATATAAAGAGTGAAATAAATGCGAAAACAAAAACTCTGGCAGTTCTTAGGAATACAATATTCATAAAATGATTTTTTTGCAGATATGTGAAAAAATTAAATGTAAGTAGCAAGCTTGTTCTTATAAAACAGCTATCGATACGAAAAAGTACTTCCACCAAGAAATTCTCTTAGAATGGAAGTGGGAGGTATTTCGTCGGCAGGAATGCTTACCAGATAGCTCAGGAACTTCAGTAGCCTTTTGGCCTCGGCATATTCAGGGACATTCATAGGTACCTGATGAAGAATGGGTTCAGCAAATGATTTAAGAATTCCCAGCTCATACAACAAGGCAGAGTTAAACATCACATCGGCCTCCTCCTGAAACGGGAAAATGTTATGATCCTCTCCCCTTCTCACGCTCTCCCAGCGGGAGATTGTGTCGAGAGCGCTGTAGCCACGATACCGATAGTCTCTGATAATCCTTCTTATCAATCGGTTATCGGTTGTAGGTATCCTGTTCATACCATCGATTGAGAGAGATGTTAATGCAGAAATATACACTTTAAACTTCTGCTCATTGCTAATGAGAGGTGTTAGATTGGGATTAAGGGCATGGATTCCTTCAATAATAATTATTCCATTGCTCTCGATGCGGAGTTTTGTTCCATCGAAGAATCGTTTACCTGTCTCGAAAGAGAATTTGGGGAGCTCAACCTCTTCACCCTTGAGAAGTCTTACCAAATCGTTGTTGAAATAGTCAATATCCAAAGCATGAAGCGATTCGAAATCGTATTCACCATTCTCATCGAGTGGAGTTAGCTCACGGTCAACGAAGTAGTTGTCGAGTGAAATTGTATAGGGCCTCAGCCCTGAAACCTTTAGCTGAATTGCGATGCGTTTTGCGAAGGTTGTTTTACCCGATGATGATGGTCCTGAAATAAGTACAATCTTGACATTCTCCTTTCGGGAATAAATCTGATCGGCAATTTGAATAACCTTTCGCTCATGCAGGGCTTCGGAAATTTTAATTAGCTCGCTATCGTAACCATCGAGTACCTGCCTGTTTATGGCGGCAACGCTGCTAACACCAAGAATATCGACCCACTCCTTGTACTCTTGAAAAATGTCAAACATTTTGTTCTGAAGAACAATGTCCTCCAGCTCTTCAGGGTTACTTCGTTTAGGAACCATCAGTAACATCCCCTGGTAGTATTTTACTAAGTCAAAATGCTTTAAGTAGCCCGTTGAAGGTACAAGGCAGCCAAAGAAGTAGTCGGCCGTATCGTTCAGATAATAAACTGATGTATATAGGGTTGCTCTTGTCTCGAAGAGGCTGGCTTTATCTTCGTACCCCATACTTCGAAAAAGTGAGACCACATCGGCTGTTAGCACCTTATCGCGACGAAATGGAAGGTTTTGAGCTACAATCTCGCGCATTCGATCACCAATGTTAAATATCAGGGGTAACTCAAGGGGTTCATCGCAGCCATCGATTTCGCAATAGAATCCTCTTGAGACAGAATGCTCGAATCGAACCCTTCCCCCAGGGATTAAATCCTTCACAGCTTTCTGCAGAAGAAAAAATAGGCTTCGCTGGTACATCCTCATTCCAGCTGGATGAGTGATATCAACAAAGAAGATTGATTTTGGAGTATAAACACAGTAATCCAACTCTTTAAGCTCATTATTTACCATAGCCCCAAGGACAGGGTACTTAAGGTTTATACCTACAGCTTGTGATATTTCTAAAAGATTCAACCCAGGCTTTATACGCTTACGTTGGTTAGTGTTAACACAAAGAATTTCTACATCTTTCCTCATAGGTACTCATTAATTAAAAAATCATATAAAATTAGGTAATATGAATCAATTATCAAAATGAAGTTTTTGTTTTAAAACTGTTAAGTTTTATTGTACTTTTGCAGGCGTAAAACTTCTTTGTCCGAGGGCCAAGATTTTCTTTTCCCAAGGACTCAATATAATATTCTAATCCAAAGGAATCAGTCTAATGGAAAAGAGAATCGGAGCAGTGCTCATCCTTGTTGAGAACCGGGAGAGCGTACAGAAATTAAATCATTTACTCAGCTTACATTCCGACATCATCATCGGTCGTCAGGGTATTCCTCTGTTGAACAAAGGGATAAGTGTTATTTCACTTATACTTGAGGGTACTAGCGATGCTATAAGTGCATTAACTGGCCCGATTGGTAAACTACCTGGCATACAGGTGAAATCGATAATGATGAGAGGATAATGAAGTATTTTCTCTTTGATGTTAAGTTAAAAAATTGATTTAAGTTTTTAAATCCTAACTTTAAGACAAACAAATTGAATTTATATGAAATTTTCACCAGAAAAGTATCGAATTGAAGATGTTCCAATGCAACCCTTCATTGACCCAGAAGAAATTTGGGATATACTTAATAACACTAAACCAAGCAAGGAAAGTGTTCGTGAAGTAATAGCAAAAGCTAAGGCAAAAAATAGGCTTAATCTTCGGGAAACGGCATTACTTGTGAATTGCAATGAACCTGGCCTTGTTCATGAAATTATTGAAGGAGCAAAAGAGCTCAAGGAAGCTATCTATGGAAATAGGATAGTCCTGTTTGCTCCTCTATACATTGGTAATCAATGCACCAACAACTGCTCCTATTGTGGATTTAGGGTTAGTAACAAGGATGCCATTAGAACAACATTAGCCGATAACGAAATTATTAAAGAGGTTGAAGCCCTTGAGGATAATGGACAGAAGCGTATAATCCTTGTTTTTGGCGAACATCCCCGTTACTCCCCAGAATACATAGCCCATACCGTCAAACTGGTTTATGGCGTTAAGAAAGGTAGAGGTGAGATACGGCGTGTTAACATCAACGCTGCACCATTTGATATTGAAGGCTTTAGAATAATAAAGGAATCAGGAATCGGGACTTATCAGGTTTTTCAGGAGACATACCATCCCGACGCATACTCCAGCTATCATTTGGGTGGTAAGAAGAGCGATTATAACTGGAGATTGACATCGCTTGATAGAGCGCAAGAATCGGGGCTTGATGATGTTGGTATTGGAGCACTTTTTGGCCTTTACGATTGGCGCTTCGAGGTATTAGGCCTAGTTAGGCATACCAATCACCTAGAGGCATGCTACAATGTTGGTCCTCACACGATTTCGTTTCCAAGAATTCAAGAAGCCTCGTCGATTATTCTTGATAAAAGGTATGCAGTGAGCGATGAAGAATTCATTAAAATCATTGCCATTCTTAGGCTTGCCGTACCCTACACCGGGTTAATCCTTACTGCTAGAGAGTCGGTTGAGGTGAGGCAAAGAGTTCTGCAATTTGGTGTTTCACAAATTGATGGTGGGACCAAGCTAGAATTAGGTTCGTACTCAGCGTCGAAGAACGAAACCCAGAACCTTAATCGTGAGCAGT
This sequence comes from uncultured Rikenellaceae bacterium, assembly GCA_964481075.1. GTDB lineage: Bacteria > Bacteroidota > Bacteroidia > Bacteroidales > Tenuifilaceae > MWFE01. The sequence goes on from CAYZSD010000072.1 coordinate 13,234, forward strand.
TTATGATTAACGATAATCGTTCACTAGGCGAAATAATCGATGAACTCATTGAGCAGGACTACATCCCATCGTTCTGCACCGCTTGCTATCGCTTGGGTAGAACAGGTGAGCATTTTATGGAGTTCTCTGTTCCAGGCTTCATAAAACGTTTTTGTACCCCAAACGCTCTGTTAACTCTAACAGAATACCTTATGGATTATGCTTCGCCTGAGGTTCAAGAGAAAGGTTGGCAACTGATTAATAGAACGTTGGACGAGCTGAACCAAGTTGGAAATCAGAACGAAATCCGAAATCGAATTGAACGAATCAAACTGGGTGAGCGCGATTTGTATTTTTAAATAATTATCAGAATGATTTCTTGTCATTTTGAACGAAGAAACAAAATGATAAAATCTATTCGAATGCTAAACCCTTTTGCTACATTTGACGGCTAATTCCCAATAACTATGTTTGATCTACAAAAGAAAACCTGGCAATGGCTGGCAATGGTTTTTCTGGCTCTTGTATGGGGCAGTTCATTTATCCTTATGAAGAAGGGTCTTATGGCCTTTTCGTTTGTTCAACTAGCAGCTCTAAGAGTATTTTTTGCTTTCTTTATTCTGATTCCGTTCATATTCAAGGATATCAAGAAAATAAACAGGAATAATATTAGAAGTTTGCTATTAGTAAGCTATGCTGGAATATTTTTCCCTGCTTTTCTTTTTGCTCTTGCACAAACACACATCTCAAGCGCACTATCAGGAATGCTCAATAGCTCGGCATCTCTTTTCGCCTTGATTGTGGGCATTCTATTTTATCGGAGTCGCCCATTATCAAATCAATACCTTGGGATAATTATTGGTTTCATTGGTGCTCTGGCTTTGATTACAGGAGGTGATATCACCTCACTTCTTGGTGTTAATGCTTATGCAATTTTTGTATTGATTGCTACCTTTGGCTATGGAATAAACGCTAACGAGGTAAAGTTCTGTTTAAAGGGCATGAATGGCATACAGATAACCACCCTTTCGTTCCTTCTTGTAGGGCCTCCGGCTGGAGTTATACTCTTTTTTACTGATATTCAGGGAGCAATTGAGTCGGAATGGTTTCTTCAGAGTTTTCTTTCGGTATTAGTGCTATCGGCTATGGGGTCAGTATTATCCCTTTTTATTTACAATAATTTGATTCGACATACAAGTGCTCTTTTCGCTACTTCTGTAACCTACCTAATCCCAATTTTTGCAATTCTCTGGGGCGTTTTCGATGGTGAAGCAATAAATCTGGTTCAAATTGCAGGCTTAGCTATAGTACTGATTGGTGTCTATTTAGTTAATTCAAGAAAAGCGAAAGAAATAACAAATGTGTAAGGAAAATAATTGAACACAAAGTTTTCTAATCGAATTAAGGAACAAGAAAGCCTTTCCCTTGGATGTCAAGATTATCCAACCCAAAACTTTTTGCAGCATTTACCACTTTGGCATATTCTTCTTTGCTAATTCTTCTGGCAATTTCAGGGTAATCAAAAGCCTTGAAAGTTGGGGTGTACTGCGACATAATGTTGATATAGGTGTTTTTAGGTAGGTTATTGGCTATCCAACGCATCACATCAACCGAACCGCTTGCATCGTTTGGCATAACTAAATGCCTAATTATTAAGCCCCTTTCAAGAATCCCCTCCTTGTTAGGCATGGCTACACCAACCTGCCTGTTCATTTCAACCAGAGCATTCTGCGTTACTTTTGGGTATGAAAATGCTCCAGGGGAGAGTTTTCCAGCCATCGATGGATTACTATACTTATAGTCGGCCAAGTAGATATCAATTATTCCATCAAGCAATCTAAGTACCTCGATTTTCTCCCAACTGCATGTATTGTAAGCAATTGGAAGCATCAAACCCTTTCCAGCAGCCAAATCAATTGCAGCAACTATATGTGGTGAGTAATGAGTTGGAGTAACAACATTTATGTTATGGCATCCAATTCTTTGGAGAGAAAGCATCATATTGGCCAGATCCTCAATTGTTCTTACCCTTCCTTGTCCACCATGACTAATTTCCCAGTTAATGCAGAAAACACAAAGCAAGCTACAGCTTGTAAAAAATATAGTTCCTGAACCTTTGCTACCAACCAGAAAACTTTCCTCACCGAAATGGGGGTTAAAGCTTGAGATTTGCAATGAAGATGAGCTATTGCAAACCCCTTTTTCACCCTTAACACGGTTAACCCTACACTCGCGGGGACAAAGGGTACAATCGTTCATAATTTCCCAAAGGGTGCTTGCCCTTTTTTTAAGTTCCCCACTACGATGTAGCTTAAGGTATGAGGGTTCAATTGTATTTGCTGGCATTTTTTGATTAGTTTTAGATGCGTATAAAGGGCTCTTTGCCTTCAAAATGATAGGATAAATAAAGAGGCTACCAATTATAGCACCTAAGGTTTTGAAGAAGATTCTTCTGCTTGAGTTAACCATAGCCCAATTATTATTTTGAATTATTTAGGCAAGTAAAATACAAAAAATGCAATTTATTAAGCTTAAAGAAATGTTAAATCGGTTTAAAATAGTTAATATTGCGTAAACATGATAAGTAGAACGTTGATAACAACTGCATATCAATAATATAGCAGGTTAATGAATAATAAATAATTGTTGTTCTGTTTATTACGTATCAGCATACATTTACAGTATGAAAAGTAAACCCAAC
>CAYZSD010000073.1:0-15881 GCA_964481075.1 uncultured Rikenellaceae bacterium
GTTGGAATTGTGAATCAATCAAAGAACTATACAACAAGATTGATGATATTAACGAAGCGAACGAAATTGTAAATAGCTTAAAAATTTGTGACCCAGCCGTTGGCTCTGGTCATTTCCTTGTTTCGGCTCTTAATGAATTAATTGCAGTAAAAAACGACCTTAGAATTCTGCAAGACAGAGAAGGAAAAAGATTAAAGGAATTTCACATTGAAGTTGTTAACGATGAACTGATTACAACGGATGATGACGGATTAATATTTGAGTATAACCCCAAAAGCAAGGAGAGCCAAAGGGTTCAAGAAGCACTATTTCACGAAAAGCAAACCTTAATTGAGAATTGCCTTTTTGGCGTTGATATAAATCCAAATTCAGTAAAAATCTGTCGTTTACGTTTATGGATTGAATTGCTTAAAAATGCTTACTATAAAAACGAAACGGAACTTGAAACTCTTCCAAACATTGACATTAACATAAAGTGTGGCAATTCGCTAGTTAGCCGCTACCCGCTTGATGCCGATTTGAAAAAAGCCCTGCGAAGCAGCAAATGGAGCATAGAGAGTTACAGGTTAGCTGTATCAACCTATAGGCATGCAAAGAATAAGGAGCAAAAGCGCGAAATGGAGAAACTAATCCTATCCATTAAGCAAGATTTTACCAGCGAAATTCGCAAGAACGACCCGCTGAAAACCCGCTTAGACAAGCTCGCCAACGAGCTTTACAACCGTTTCACGGGCAATTTCCTGTTTGACCCCGACGCATTTTATGGCGACAAGAAAAAAGAGTTTGAGCACAACCGAAAGAACTCCCAAGAAAAGCTTGAGAAAGAGATAGCTTCGCTAACTAAGAAGATTGAGGAGATTAAGGGCAATAAAATATACGAGAACTCCTTTGAATGGCGCTTTGAGTTCCCCGAGGTGCTAAATGATAACGGCGACTTTGTTGGGTTTGATGTGGTGATTGGTAATCCACCTTACATTAGGCAAGAAGAAATAATAGAGTTAAAGCCTCACTTTAAGTCTCAATTCAAACTCTATTCAGGCACGGCAGATATTTATGTTTTCTTTATCGAAAAAGGATTTGATATTTTGAAGGGAAAAGGTGTTTTTACCTACATTATGCCTAATAAATTCATGCAAGCAGGCTATGGTCAACAAGCACGAAAATTCCTTTTGGAACAAAATCTGATTGAAATAATAGACTTTGGCGACTTTCAGATTTTCGAAGAAGCAACTACCTATCCTTGTATCTTGACAGCAAGCAAAGAAGTCCCAACTGGATCTTTCAAAACTGCTAAAATCAGCACCTCAAATTTTGCAACTAATTTCCCTACTTATATATTAAGTATAACAAATCCCATAAATCACAATTCTCTTAATGACGAAACTTGGGTTATTTCCAATTCTAAAGAGCAGTCTCTTTTACAAAAAACTATTTCAAAAGGAAAAAAATTGGAAGATTATGTTGGTGAAATGGGAAAGTATGGCATTAAGACAGGGCTTACAGAAGCCTTTGTTATTAGTAAAGAAAAAGCACAAGATCTAATTCAAGTTAACCCTAGAAATAAAGAACACTTACATCCATTTTTGCTTGGTCGAGAAGTGAAACCATATTTGGCAGGAAACCCAGCGAATTATCTAATAAAATTTGAAAAAGGTTTTACTAAGAAGTTTGGTGGTAGTAATCCCGTAAATTGGTTTGAAAATGAATTTCCTGAATTAACTAATCACTTAAAACAGTATGAAGAACAAGCCAAACTAAGAACAGACAAAGGAGATTTTTTTTGGGAATTAAGACCTTGTGATTATTACGAAAAGTTTGAGAAACCCAAAATAATGTATCAAGTTCTTCAAGTAAAACCCTGTTTTATACTTGATGAAGACGGTTTGTATAGCAACAATTCAATGTGGTTTATCCCATCAGATGATAAGGTACTGTTGGGTATATTGAATTCAAAAATTGGTTGGTGGCTTATTTCAAAATATTGTACTGCAATTCAAAATGGATATCAGCTGATATGGAAATATTTCAGCCAAATTCCCATTGCCACAGGCAATGATTCAACTCGGGGTCAGATTGCTTCCTTAGTAAATACAATACTGTTAGAAAAGAAACGGAACCCTGATGCCGATTCAACTGAACTTGAGAACCAAATAAATAAATTAGTATATGTGTTATATGACTTAAACGAGGAAGAAATTGATATAATTGAAAACAGCCTTAAATAGCCAACGCTTCACAGTCACACACACTACAAAGACCTACAAGCCACGCTAAAACCTAAGCTTGCCAAACCTGCCTGACGGCAAGGCAGGGAGTGTGCCTGTCCCAACGCACGTGTAAAACCGTAAAGAATGTAGCAAATCTATATGTCGAACCTAAAGACACGACAGAAAATTAATAGCTAACCCCCGACAAGTCACCTTGGATCTTTCTCAATCCTTCCTCCCCTTTACGAGCCATTTGTCTTTTACATAAACCTGTCTTTCGAAAGCCTGATCGAGAGATATAAATGTTTCAGTATTGAGGACACCTGGAATGTTCTGAATTGTATTCACAAGAACTTCCATTAAATGCTCATTGTCCCTACAGTATATCTTTAGAAGAAGAGCAAATCCCCCTGTAATAAAATGGCATTCAACTACTTCTTGCATTTGCATCAATGCTTCAACTACACCATGATACTGGTTTGCCATTGAGAATTGTACTCCCACAAACGCACAAACATCGTATCCCAACGCTTTGGGTTTCACCACCATTTTTGAACCTGCAATTATACCTGCCTCTTCCATCTTACGAACTCGCTGGTGAATTGCGGCTCCAGATATTCCACATTCCCTAGCAATTTCAAGGAATGGCATACGGGCGTTCTTTACAAGATATGCCAGTATTTTTTGATCTATTTCATCAACTTGATACTTCTCTGCCATTTTGTTACGATTAAACTAAAAATTTGCAATAAAAATAATAAATCGTAACACAATTACACCACTTAAGCTAAAAAAAATAAGGGAAAGCATTAAAAAGTTTTCAGCAATCGTTTTTCTAGTTATGAATACATCGTTTCTATAAAGTTTGTCCTCCCAGATTTGCAGACTCTACCCTGTATAGCTTATCGTTTCTTCTTACAAGCTCTAGTGTTCTAATGGAACAACGAATCCCCTTTGCGCACACCTCAACAGGTTGATCTTCAATACGTATCTCTTGTATCATCTGCTCAACCACTCCTGTGGTTGGTCCTATTATTAGAATCCTGTCGTTTGAGAATAGCTCCGTTGCCTCAATCTTGACCTCTGCTACACCCAGGTTAGCGAAGTAGTTTGTTATCTTTCCAACATAAACCTTCTTTTCAGTTGCCACACTTCCGTAGTGATGACTCCATTCACCCAAACGTTGGCCAAGGTAGAAACCATCCCAGAAACCACGGTTGAAAACCGAGGATAATCGATTCATCCATCCAGCAATCTTATCCTGACCATAGCTTTCATCGGCAATGGAAACTACCGCTTCGCGGTAACACTGGGTAACGGTTTTTACATATTCGGGGCTTCTTGCTCTACCCTCAAGTTTCAACACCCTTACACCAGAAGCAATCACCTTATTCAGGAAACCAATGGTACACAAATCCTTAGGCGACATAATGTACTCATTATCTATTTCCAACTCTTGGCCTGTTTCCCTGTCGGTAACGATGTACGAACGCCTGCAAATTTGTAAGCAAGCCCCACGATTTGCAGAAGCATTAGCCTGGTGAAGGCTCATGTAGCACTTCCCTGATATTGCCATACATAGAGCTCCGTGAGCAAACATCTCTATTTTGACCCTATTCCCCGATGGTCCAACAATATTTTGAAGATCGATATTTTTTGCAATTTCAGAAACCTGATCAAGGGTAAGTTCACGGGCTAACACAACAACATCGGCCCACTGTGAGTAGAACTTCAAGGCTTCCGTGTTACTGATGTTAAGCTGTGTAGAAAGATGCACCTCCAAATTTTTGCTTCTTGCATACATAATAGCCGACTGATCAGAAGCAATTATGGCCGAAACACCTGCGATGGCTGCTGCATCAATGGTTGACCGCATGTAGTCGATGTCTTGATCGTACACTACCGTATTCACAGTGAGGTATGTTCTAACTCTATTTGCTCTGCAAATTCGAACTACCTCTGAAAGATCGTCAATAGAAAAGTTTACCGTGGACTTTGCTCGCATGTTCAAATGACCTACGCCAAAATAAACCGCATTGGCTCCACCCTGTATAGCCGCCATTAGCGACTCAAAGTTGCCAGCAGGAGCCATTACCTCAATATCTTCGGGGTTGAAAATCATATTTGTGTTTTATCATGCAAAATTAGATATTTGTTCTGTTAATCAATTAAAAAAAGATAAGTTTCACTTTTAAACCATGATACATAATATATGTCTATCCTTTAAGTTAGTATAGTGTTTAATGAAGTACCCCATGCTAAAAAAAGTTTTTCTTCTAATTGTTTCAATAATCCCGATTACAATTAGCGCACAAAGTGAATGGAGTTTGCAACAATGCATCGAGTATGCCCTTGAGAATAACATTCAGGTGAAGCAACAAGCCTTAAGCGTTCAGGTTTCAGAGAATCAATTGGACAAATCAAGGTTAGGGGCATATCCAAACCTTAACGCAAACGCCAATCACAACTATAGTTTTGGTCGTACCACAAACTTTATTACAAACCAGAAGGAAAGGAGCGACATTCAATCGACAAGCTTTTCAATAAGTTCGCAGGTTACACTCTTTGGTGGTTTTCAAATATCTAATACCCGCAAGCAGGATGAGCTAAACCTATTGGCAAGTATTAGTGACCTTGAAAAGCTAAAAAACAGCATTGCACTGAATATTGCAGCCGCATATTTACAAATCCTCTTTAGTCAAGAACTTGTTGAAACATCTCAGAAACAGTACGATTTAACTGTATTGCAGCTAGAGAGAATTCAACAACTCGTCCGAGCAGGAAGCCTTCCAGAGGGAAACGTGCTCGAAATTGAAGCCCAACTTGCCTCCGACGAGCTTCAGCTGGTAAACGTGAGAAATCAGCTCGATTTAGCTATTCTTACACTAACCCAAATGCTTGATTTGAAAAACTTCGAGAATTTTACGATACAACGCCCCGATTTATCAAACATAAATCAGAATCTTCCAAGTATTAGCACTTTGGAAACTTTCGCTTATGCTCAAAATGCCTTACCCCAGATAAAAAGCGCAACACTTAGGGTTTCTAGTGCCGAGAAGGGTTTGCTTATTGCCAAAGGAGCTAAAAGCCCCCGTCTTGCTTTAGGTGCAAGCTACGGAACAGGTTCACAGAAACTATTGAAGAGCAATCCCCTTATATCGATGGATCCCTTCCTCGATCAAATTGTTGACAATGCTTCGTCAAGCGTAGGGTTAAGTCTTTCAATACCAATATTTAATGGATGGCAAGTGAAAACATCAATTTCAAATGCCACAATAAACCTCGAGAACGCCAGGCTAAGCCTCGAGAACGAAAAGAATGTTCTGTTTAAGGAGATTCAGCAAGCCTCCTCCGATGCCTTGGCAGCATTCAAGAAGTATAATGCTACCGAAAAGAGCGTTTCCGCTTTGATGGAGTCGTATCGCTATACCGAACAACGATTCAACCTTGGGCTTGCCAATTCGTTCGACTACACCACATCAAAAACCCGTCTTACCAAGGCTCAGGCTGACTTATTGAGTGCAAAGTATGAGTTTATCTTCAAAACAAAAATCCTCGATTTTTACAGAGGTATTCCATTAAGTTTATAAAAACAAAGCTATGAAACGAAAAACACTCCTCAGATACCTTGTTGCTGCTGTTATTCTATTGATGGTGGTTGCCGTTGTAGGAAAAAAGAAAGGGTGGTTTGGCAAACCTGAAACCATTGAAGTGGTTGTGGAAAAGCCCATTGCCAGAACCATAACCGAGAGTATTTCGGCCAACGGAAAGATTCAGCCCGAAATGGAAGTTAAAATCAGCCCCGAGGTTTCGGGTGAAATCATTGAACTTTCAATAAAGGAGGGCGATAGGGTAAGCAGAGGGCAGCTTCTTTGTAGAATCAAACCCGACACCTACGTGTCAATCAAAGAACGATCCGAAGCTTCAGTAAATGGAGCAAAAGCACGTTTAGCGCAGGCTCAAGCGCAGCTTCTTCAAGCAGAACTCTCTTTTAATAGAAGCAAACAACTTTTCGACCAGAAAGCAATCTCCGAGTCGGATTTTGAAACAGCCAAAACAAACTTTTCAGTAGCGCAAGCCGATGTTAAAGCTGCGCTATTCAATGTTGAAAGTGCTGAGGCTTCTTTGAAGGAAGCAAAGGAAAACCTCAACAAGACAACCATCTATGCCCCCATGAGCGGGATTATCTCAAAGCTTAGCGTTGAGCTAGGCGAGAGGGTTGTTGGAACAGCACAAATGGCTGGTACGGAAATTCTTCGCATAGCCGACCTTTCCCGAATGGAAACAAGGGTAAGTGTCAACGAAAACGATATTGTTAGGGTTAAACTTGCCGATACATCCTTGATTTATGTAGATGCATACCCCGAACAGGTTTTTAAAGGGTTAGTTACGCAAATTGCCAATTCGGCAAGCATTTCAGGAATTGCAACTGATCAGGTTACAACCTTTGAGGTAAGAATTCTTGTTCTGGAAGATTCTTACAAGCACCTTATATCACCTGGTAAACCTAATCCTTTTAGACCTGGTATGTCAACATCGGTTGATATTCAGACAACTACAAAAATTAACGCACTTTCTATACCAATTCAATCGGTTACCACACGTCCTGACTCCGCTTCAAAAGAGAAAAAGATGCCATCAGAAAATGTTGAATCGTTTGGTGAAACAAGCAAATCTTCGCAAAAGTTGAAGCAGGTTGTTTTTGTTGCTCAAGGCGATACAGCTAAAATGGTTGTTGTTGAGACTGGGATACAGGACAACAGATTCATAGAAATTACCACAGGACTAACAGAAGAGGATGAAGTTGTGGTTGCCCCCTTCAGCGCAATATCCCGAAGACTCGAAAATGGGAAGCTGATTTCACGGGTTACTCAAGATAAGCTTTTTAAGACATCGAAATAGGATGGAAAGGATACTTTGCGTGGAAACTGGAACAAGCACTTGCTCGGTAGCGCTTGGTGACGGAGAAACTGTTTTAGATATCATTGAAACACACGATGAAAATCTTAACCATTCAAAAAGTCTTACCGTTTTCATCCAATCCATTCTCCAAAGAAACCAATTGAAGGTAGGAGGTTTATGTTGCGTGGCTGTTAGTAAGGGCCCTGGCTCATATACAGGGCTTAGAATAGGTGTCTCGGCAGCCAAAGGTTTATGCTATGCCGGAAAAATTCCATTGGTGGCTATTGAAAGCCTTCGTACAATGGCTTATGGGGCAAAGATTTGGTCTAACGAAAAGGGAGTTGAAAAACCCGACTTTCTTTGTCCGATGATTGATGCCCGGCGTATGGAGGTTTATACATCCCTCTTCGATACTAATCTTCAGACAGTTCTGAGTGTTGAGGCTAAAATTATTGATGAGTTTAGCTATTATGAGCTACTTGATAAGCATAAAATTCTTTTCTTTGGCAACGGATCTGAAAAGGCAAAAGCAACAATAGTAAACAATAATGCTCTATTTATTAACGATTTTAAACCCTCTGCACGCTATATGGTGCCATTAGCATGGGAGTACTATAAGAAAGGCTTATTTGAAGATGTGGCATACTTTGAACCTTTTTACCTTAAAGATTTTGTGGCAACAAAACCAAAGAATAACATTTTGGGTCTTGATTAGGAAAACGAAATTTCATCTCTTTCTTTCGATTTCCTTATTTCTTTTACCTCTACTCTCACCCTTCTTGCTTCATTCTCAACAACATCACGCATTCAAACCTGGAGAATTCCTGAAGTATTCTATCTACTACGGCCCAATAAGAGGTGGAGAAGCCGTACTTGAAGTTCGAAATAGTATTCTGAACGGGAAGGAGGTTAATCATTTGTATTTAAACGGGGTAACGGTAGGTATCCCTAACCTTCTTTACAATGTGAACGACACATACGAAAGTTTTACCAACAAGGATACAGATGTACCTTACAAATCGATTCGCGATATTAACGAGGGAAACTACAAGAAATACACCATTCAAACCTTCGACCATTGGTCGAGACCCGATTCGTCGATAGTTCACAGCACTACAACAGGGAAGTCAGTTGTGCCTAAAAACTGTCAGGATATTCTTTCTGCTTTTTATTACCTTAGAAACCATTTGCTTACCAGTAATCTTGTAGTCGGCGATACCTTGGTTGTTGAAACCTATTTCGACGACGAGCGATATACCCTTGTGGTTCGCTTTCTGGGCCATGAAGTAGTAAAAACAAAACTTGGAAATATAAGATGTCTTGCTTTCCTTCCGGTTGTAATAACTGGTAGAGTTTTTAAGAGCCATGACGATATGACTGTTTGGTTTTCAAACGACAGAAATTTTTTACCTGTTAGGGTTCGTTTCAATATTTTTGTAGGGGCTGTTTACTGCGATCTTATTGAATACAAAGGGCTGCTGCATCCGTTCAGTTCGAAAATAACTAGGTGAGCATTCCAAACATTTTTGTTATCTTTGTGAAGTTTTTTTGATTTCATCACTTAGCATAAATGATTACAGCAGATCAAATAAAAGAGTTGGTTAAGCGCATTAATGCGCTGAGGAGGCATCTTTGACATAGATAATCGAAGGATACGTCTCGAAGAAGAAGAGCAAAAAAGCCAAGATCCTACATTTTGGGACAACACATCCGAAGCAGAAATCCAGCTAAAAAAAATTGCAGAAATAAAAAAATGGATAACCCAATACGATCAGCTCGTTGGACTTGTCGATGACCTCCAGGTTATATACGATTTTAGCAAAGAGGGAGAAGGAACCGATGCTGATGTTGAGGAGCAATACAATGTGACTATCACAAAGATAGAAGACCTTGAGATGATGAATATGCTTCGTCATGAGGAGGATAAGCTGGGGGCAATACTAAAAATCAACTCTGGGGCAGGTGGACTCGACAGCAACGATTGGGCAGAAATGTTACTTAGGATGTACCTTCGATGGGGAGAAAGAAATAATTACAACACAAAAATTATCGACCTTCTCCGTGATGATCAGGCAGGTATTAAATCGGCAACCCTCGAGTTCGAAGGAGAAATGGCATACGGTTTTCTTAAGGGTGAGAATGGGGTTCACCGCTTGGTCAGGCTTTCACCGTTCAATGCTAACGCAAAGAGGCACACATCGTTTGCTTCGGTTTTCGTTGCACCTGCAGTTGACGACTCCATCGAAATCTCGATTAACCCTGCTGACATTAAGTGGGACACCTACCGATCATCGGGTGCTGGTGGTCAAAACGTAAACAAGGTTGAGACAGGTGTTCGTCTTTACCATATTCCAACGGGAATTGTTGTTGAGAACACCGAGACCCGCTCACAGCACAACAACCGTGAGAACGCCCTTCGAATACTAAAGGCTCATCTGTATGAGCTTGAACTCCGAAAGCGAAAAGAAAAGCAGGCAGAAGTTGAAGGGAAGAAACTTAGAATCGAGTGGGGATCTCAAATTCGAAACTATGTACTTCACCCATATAAATTAGTGAAGGATGTTAGAACAGAATTTGAAACATCGAACACTCAAAGCGTCCTCGATGGCGAACTTAACGACTTCATCAAAGCCTTCCTGATGCAATATGGTAACGAATACTAGTTCTTAACAACTTCAAAACTAAACTTTAACATGAGCCCAGTTCTCACCAGTTTTAATTCTGTATAGCTGCATTTCGCTAACGCCAAATTGTCTGGCAATCATCTTTATACGGGTTCTTCGGTTTGGGTCTAAAAGTTTTCGTTTAATTATTCGAACCTTTTCCTCAGATAATTTGTACCCGTTTTCCGACTTTAGATTGTGCTCCCTAAGCCTCTTTCGCTGCTCAATTACGGTTGGATTTTTACTATGATGGGCGTCCAACTCCTCCTGACTTGCCCACTGCAAATTATTTACTTTATTATTAGTCTTATCAAAGTCCTTGTGAATAACAACAACCTTGATTTCTATAGGTTTCGGAAGAAAATGCTCAGCCACCAGCTTGTGAACGTAAAAGCCCTTACTAACAGTCTTATTATCAATTCGTTGGGCAACACGAAAAACCTTGTAGTTTTTTGTTTTTGAGCATTTTAGCAAAATTCCATTCTCAATAGTTTCTGTAAAACTTGCTACACGACCGAAGTTTGATATGGCATAACGTAAGCCCTTTTTGCTCTGCACATCAATCTCCTTCCATTTCTCATTGGGGTACGAACGTATCATTGTCATTGTTTTATTCAAATTCCTTTAATGAGACCAATCAATTCTAACTAAGGCTATAACTTCTTAAGGTATCGTGCAATTCTGTCCGAAGCCTCTCCGTTCCCGTAAAGGTTAAGGTCGAAGTTGGGCTTCTTGTTCATCATGTGTCTCCAAGCTTGGTAGATATCGTACCTGTTGGAGTCGGCAATAATATTAAAACCATTCTCAACAAGCTCAATCCATTCGGTTTCCTTTCTAAGCGTAACACAGCACTTTTTGAAGAAGAACGCTTCCTTCTGAAGTCCACCACTATCGGTTAATACTATTGAACAATGCTTTAGCAGCTCAACCATATCGAAATACCCAACTGGAGGTATTAGAACGAAATCGACCTTAATGCTCAAGCTGTCGATAATGTTTTTTGTCCTTGGATGAAGGGGAACAACCAATTGCATCTCGCGATGGATATCATTCAAGCCTTCAATTATCTCCCGCAATTTCGAGGGATCCTCGGTATTTTCCTGCCTATGAACAGTGGCAATGGCAAAAGGATTACAAAGATTCTGTTCCTTGATAATGCTTGACCTCTCTGCCGATTTCATTCCGTAGTACAATGAGGCATCCTGCATCACATCGCCCGTATTCTCAATATAGCAACGGAATCGACGGAATCCCTCTGCAACCAAATTCTGGACAGACACTTGTGTTGGACAGAAAAGGTGGCTCGATATCCTGTCGGTGAGGATACGGTTTACCTCCTCAGGCATCTTCATGTTGAACGAGCGAAGACCTGCTTCAACGTGGGCAACTGGAATGTTCAACTTCTGCGCTGCAAGCGCACCTGCCAGAGTAGAATTGGTGTCACCGTAAACCATTACCAAATCAGGCTTCTCAATCATTATGGTTTCTTCTACTCTTTCAAGCATTCTTCCCGTCATGGCACCATGACTCAAGCTATGGATATTGAGGTTGTAATGGGGTTGGGGTATGTCCATCTCATCGAAAAATACTTGAGACATGTTATGATCGAAATGCTGACCTGTATGAACAAGTACCTCTTGAATGCCGTAACGCCTTAATTGTCTGCCAACTGCGGCTGCTTTAATGAACTGGGGACGGGCACCAACAACGGTTAATATCTTCATGAATAGGGTTTTGAATTCCCTGCAAAGGTAAGGAAATAATGCCTATTATGTTAATAAACAGCAAAAAAAAGGTTTGGGCTCGGAAATGATATGCGACTTTAACTGCTGGGAGTGTGTCAGGTTTGAAAATACAGGTTTCTACAAATTCTCTAGGAATTGGTGCTGAGACTCTCAGCAATCTGAACTTATTTTGGTAGCACTTTTTTATTCAATAATTTTATTCTTAATTGAATTGACAAACAGCACATTGCCTAGATCGTTGTATCCTTCAAAGGTGCTGGTATCCAGATGCCTAATGCTATCTTCGTGAAATCCGATTATTGTTAAGCCTGCATTGACCGACTTTGAGTTGATTATTGAACGGTATGGCTTTCCCTCTTCTTCTAAAACTATTTTAATGTTTTGCGAAGTTATTGGAAGCCGCCCCTTCTCAATTAATTCGTTTATTTGCCTTTTCACTTCAGAAATTTCAGCCTGTTTGCATATATTAAAAATCTTGATTTCAGAATTCTTCCAATCGGGGTGACCTAGCAAAATGAAGCTGAGAATAATCATCAGGTTTGCATTTTCGGCATCGGTAGTTTTAATCCAAATGTGAATTCCGTTCTTGAATATTATTGGTTTTCGGCTTGAAGCAAGAAAACAAACATCAAAATTGCCAGAGTTTATCAACTTAAAATTATCAACAATATCTACCAATCCTTCAGGGTTTTCTTTTTCGTACTCTAGGATTAGCATATTATTCTCCATACCTGAAATGCTGGGTATTTGAATTGCTTGGGCAATAGCGGAGGTATAGGATGGGGAAATTATGGTATCAATATATACATGACTATCATCGCCGTAGTTGTGGATTAAACGGTTTAATTCCACTTGCGATTTTTCGAACGAACTTTTTGAACAGTACTCCTCAATTCGATGTAAATATGTCCCAAAACCATATTTATATGAAATCCAATTGGTTAGTTTAAATGCATTGTCGCGATTAAAGGAATTTTCTGAAAGACATATTACGCTTGGACGCCAATCTGACGATGATCTCACAACCTTTCTTTTTTGTAGGTATAGCTGAAGGTTTCTGTTAAGCTGAAAAATTGTATTGGTGAAAATTGACGACAAGCCCTTCCTATTCTTATGGACATAGTTAATATAAATGTAGAGAAGAATCATTGCTGAGAAAGTGAAGAGGCTATACACCATGCTTATTTTAAACATCACCCAAACTGAAGTTGCAAAACCGATTAGTGAAATAAACCATTTCGATTTAAACGATGGCCTATACGAAGGAGAAGAACCAAAGTGATTGAGGAATGATATTAAGCATAGTGAACCGTAGGTAACCATAAAGAACATTGAAATAATTTGTGCCACTATATCTACACTACCTAAAGCCACAAATACCAGCGCTATTATACATGTTATTAATGAAGCGTTAACTGGCTCATAGTCTGTTGTTCTCGATTTGCTTAACCAACGGTTGATAATTTTTGCTGGAAACGATTTGTCATTTGCCAAAGCTTGCAATGTACGGGGGGCAACCATAACAGAGCCTAAAGCAGAAGAAATGGTAGAGGCGGCAAGCCCTAGAGGAATGAACAACCACCCCCATAGTGCTATTCTGCTCATTACAAACTGGTTACCAACTAGCTCTTCGGGTGATGCTGAGTTTGACAATTTGAATGAAATAAAAATATAGATAATCATCCCAAGCACTGTTGCCGTTATGGTGCCCAGAGGTATTGATTTGGCGGGATTTCTTAAATCGCCCGATAGGCCTACTCCAGCAGTCATCCCAGTAAAAGCAGGAAAGATGATTGCAAAAACAAGATAGAATTTTTCAGGGTTCCTAAATTCAGCATTAGCAAGGCTGAAACTTGCCTCGTTGGTAGTTAGGGGGCTTCCTAAGAAAAAAAGTACAATTGACAAGGCAAGAATTACTACCACAAAGTAAAGTGCCTTAACACCTAAATTTGCTCCTTTTCTGAGAATTAATGCCGATAAAGCAAGCATAACAGGAATGCTTACTACTTGGCGTGGTAGTGTGATATTGTATGCTTGCTTAATGAAATCGAAAAGGAATTGAAATGACTCGGTGAATGCAATAACATAAAAGGCTACACTAATGGCTTGCGACAGGTAAAGTGCTATTCCAATGGTAGCGCCAATGTTTAACCCAAACGACCGAGAAATAATAAAGTATTCGCCACCACCTTCAACTCTTTTATTGGTAGCTAGTTCCGAAATGGCTAACGATGTTGGGATGGTTACCATGTGTCCCAGAACTATTATAAAAATCACACCAATAAAACCCACAGTACCCACTGCAAAACCAAAACGTAGGAAAAGAATTGCCCCTAAAATTGTTGATATGGCAGTAAAAAACACCGGAGCTGTGCCAAATTTTTTAATTGTCTCGCTCATAATCAAACATTTAAACTCCAAGTTATTACTTCGTGATGAAATATTCTATTTCTCAATAAAATCAGCTTTTCAGAGGGTATTACTTCGTTTTATTAGTCGCAAATTATTGAAGATGAAAGTTTCATGAACATTTCCAACGTCAGATTTATCTCCAACCAAATTATACATTATATTGGTATTATCAAAAAAATCTTTTTATACCAGACGATTGCGACTGATGCTTTTTTTTAACCTAAACTGTATTTTATGTTCAAAACTATCATCGGAAAAATACTTCTTCTAGCATCACAAGTTTCCATATAACCCATTCCTGGGATATAATTCTGATAACCATATAAATTCTTAAATATCTTTGATGGTACAGAAACACTAACTCCAAAATCAGAATTAAACTTATCTGAGATTTTAAAACTGTACCCAAATGCACCTGTGATACCGATGATATAGATAAAATGCTTCATCTCTTCATCTTGACTATTTTGAATATGCCAATTTACATATTTTGCTTTTTCGAATATCAATGAATTTGTAATATGAATGCCTAAATAAAAATGGTTTCTTTTTTCTGATGTGTATCGAAAATTATATTTCAAACCTACTTTAATAAATCCACCAGTTTGTTTTTCTAAGGTATAACCATCATTCCCGCATTTGATATGTGGTGATAAAAAGAAACCTATCAAATCAAAACTATTTGAATAGTTTAGTGTGTATCCAGTATTATAAATAATTGAGTAATTTGGATTTTTACTTATTTCGTAGGACAAGTCTATTGTTGTTGCTGGAATTTGTAAAACATTTATAACCTCTTCTTAGCTTGCCCATAACGGCTGGGGGTGTGAGAGCGGTGCAGCGTTTTCATCCCAGACGAAAACAAGCATGCGGGCGAAAAAGCTCCGACCCCGAAACATCGGGGTTCCAATGTTAACCCACACCTGTCAGCCCTGACTGCCCTGTCTGACAGGCAGGCGCCAGGAAGGCGCCAGGAAGGTCGGCAGGCTGGTTGGCTACACCCCTTATTGTGGGTAGTTGTTTAGTTTACGAATTCATTCTCAATCAATTCGTAAAACATTTTTTTTGGTGTTTTATACTTCATTGCACCTGATGGCAAATCTAAAATATTTTTATTGAACTCATCAACATCTTTTGTCGTCTTTATCCCCCCAACTTCATATCTCCCTGCAAATTGATTTATATGGTCGTTCATTGTAGCCAATACACTTCTGCTGTTGGTTTTAACAACTTTAAAATCAGAGTATTCATCAAGTATTCTCTCGATTAAACTATTTTTAAGCCCAATGCCTTTTAGTGATTTTTCTAGCCCAAAAGTAAACGTATAAGTTATGTTCTTTACGTGAACATCATAGACATCTGGCACAACAAAAGAGTACAATGTTTTAACATTCGTGAATATTATATAAGCGGAATCATCTAACCAGAAAGCGTTTGCGTACCAATCACCAAGGCCGAAAACGTCTCTCTCTTCGCCTTTGCTTTTGATAGATGGGTCTATTTCTTTAATCAATCTTTGGGTACAATGTAAATATCTCATTTCTTTAAAAAGTTTTCGTTAGGAAAACTCAAAAATAGCATTATTCATTGAGATATTTGTATTCATAGCAATACAATTATCAAGTCTTTAGTTCGTACTCAATCAATTCACAAACTTTTTCATCAACCGCAAAAATGTTTGCATACCAATCTCCCAATCCTTTCACGGGCCTTTCAAGTCCTTTTTCTTTAATCTTGGGATTAATTTCTTTTATAAGATTTAGGGTGCAATGAATATATCTCATTCTTCGAAAATTTAGTTTTCAGTCAGAAAGGCTTAAAAATGTTAATAGAATGCTTTGTTTTCAGAATTCTCGCGCCAGTTTTGCAATTACCCACTACGGCTGGGGGTGTGGCGAGTGTGGGAGAGCGTGTTACCCCCGAGGTATCGGGGTTCGTCCCCCGACGAAAAC